>NZ_JAKUFT010000017.1:0-75621 GCF_022663605.1 Bacillus cereus group sp. BfR-BA-01379 | reverse complement strand
AATCCAAATGGTGAGAAAAAGTATGTAGAAAAATCATTCTATACGTACAATGAACCATCATTTGTATCCACAAAAGGAAATGGAGGCCAAGCTTTTTCAGCACAAGAGGTGCTTGTTATCGATGGTACAACAAGTGGCTGGTTAAAGATTATTTCTTATGAAGGGGAAAAATGGATTAATCCAAACGGTGGCATTGAAATGGTTTTCGAGTCTACAGCGTATAGTGTAGAGAACAGTCCTCCACATGAACGCATTACTGCATATGGTATTGATATAGGGAAAAACCCAAATATCAAGTTAATTGCTGTTGATCCTAAAGTAATTCCATTAGGAACGCAAGTAGATGTTGAGGGTTATGGTGTAGCCATTGCCGGTGATACGGGTGGTGCTATTAAAGGGAAAATAATTGATGTACTTTTCCCGACTGAAAGAGAAGCTATTAAGTGGGGACGCAAAAAGGTGAAAATAAGAATTCTTAATTAATCTTTTAATACACGAATATTGTTATTTGATATTTGCTTAGATGATGCACATAATAAAGTTGTTCATTTCTTTTGGTATAGAAAAAGAGGTTGCACGTAGGCAACCTCTTTTTTACTCATATCGTAAACATTCAATTGGATCCAGTTTGGCAGCTTTGTTAGCTGGTAGTAGACCGAATATAATACCGATTAACATGGAGATACCTACTGCAAGAAGTCCAAGTTCTTTTGAGACAACGAGTGGCCATCCGGCAAAGATGGAAACGATCCAAGCGAAGAAGATACCGAGCATGAATCCGATGAAACCACCAAGTCCTGTTAAAATACAAGATTCAATTAAGAATTGTGTTAATACTTTACCGCGTGTTGCACCAAGTGCTTTACGAATACCAATCTCACGTGTACGTTCTGTTACAGATACAAGCATGATATTCATTACACCGATACCACCAACTAGTAAGGAGATAGCAGCAATACCACCGAATACCATTTTCATCATACCGATTGATTCGTCTAATTGCTTCGTAAATTCACCTAAATCTTGTGCTTCAAATTTGTGCTCAAATTTAGGAGCTTTCATTTCGTTTAAAACAGAAACGGCTTGTTTTTCTACACTTTTACGTTCTGTCGGAGAGGTCATTGTTAATCTTACAGAGTCATACTCATTTACTCCTGAAATGACAGGCGCGTTTTCAAGTGACGTATAACCTTCAGGCATAGGCATTCCGAAGTCGTTTTTCGTTTCGTATACACCGACTATTTTATACGGCTTTCCTTTTATATCTGTGTATTGATTTGATTCCCAACCACTACTAAATAATTTGTTAAAAGCTTCTTCATTTAATATAACAGCAGGGATTGCTTGGTTTAATTCGCTGTCGTTTAATTCACGACCGTGAACTAATTTTATTTTCGAATCTGTCATAAAGGCGCCTGTTCCACCTTTTAAATCAAGATTTACATCTTTTGAACCAGCAGATGCTTTTACTTTCATGCTTACATCTGGATACACATCTTTAACGCCTGGTACGGTTTGAAGACGGTTTAGCATATCAGGTGTGATTTTGGCACTATCTGTTCCATAGTCAGGATTGTTGTAGTAAATGGTTATTTCATTATCTTTTCCTTGGCCTAATTCTTCTTTAAACTTTGCATTTGTACCATCACCCATTGAAATGATAGTAATAATGGCACTAATACCGATAATAATGCCTAGCATCGTTAAGATAGAACGCATTTTGTGAGCAAAGATAGAGGAAAGGGCCATACGTATATTTTCACTCGTGTTCAAAATTAACCTCTCCAATCTTGGACGATATTTCCGTCACGAATTACAATTTGACGTGCTGCAGCTTCCCCAATTTCACGATCGTGGGTAATCATAATGATTGTTGAGCCTTGTTTGTTTAATTCGTAAAAGAGGTCCATAATTTGTGTACTCGTCTTCGTATCAAGTGCACCCGTCGGTTCATCGGCTAAAATGAACTTTGGATTATTTACGATTGCACGTGCAACAGCGACACGTTGTTTTTGTCCACCTGATAATTCGTTCGGTAAGTGAGTAGCGCGATCAGCTAAACCTACTTTTGTTAAAGCGGCTAATGAGCGCTCACGTCTTTCTTTTTTATCAACTCCAGCGTAAATAAGAGGTAGCTCTACATTTTGAAGTGCTGTAAGTCTCGGTAATAACATGAAGTTTTGGAATACGAATCCAATCTCTTTATTACGAACTCGTGCAAGTTCTGTTTCAGACATGTTTGAGATATTTTGACCAGCTAGTTCATACGCACCTGTCGTTGGTTTATCTAAGCAACCGATAATGTTCATTAATGTTGATTTACCAGAACCAGACGGTCCCATAATAGAAGTGAATTCTCCCTGGTTCAGTGTTACGTCAATGCCGTGTAATATTTGAACGGATTCTGCACCATTTTGGAAAGATTTCGTGATGCCTTTTAAGTTAATCATTCAACGACAACCTCCATACCATCTTTTAAGTCTTTTTCAGGTTTAGAGATAATTTGTTCTCCTTTTTTCACTCCAGAAACTTTTGCTTCGCTATCAGTCTCGAATTCAACAGTAACCGCTTGTTCTTTCGCTTTACCGTCTTTTACAACGAAGACAACATTTTTGTCACCTTTTTTCACGATGCTGCTTTTCGGAACAATTGTACCAGTTGCTTCGCCAGATTTACTTGTTACGTAAACGTGGAAACCGTTTTGTAATTCTTCACTATTGTCTAATGTGACAGTGAATTGATAGTTAGAAACAGTTTTGTTTTCATCCATGCTCTTTAATGGTGTAGAACCGATTTCTGTTACTTTTCCTGTCCAAGTCTTACTAGCAACCGTTTTTGATGAAACAGTTACTTCTTGCCCAACTTTCATACTCGCAAGCTCATATTCAGAAAGTTGACCTTTTACTTTAAATGGACCAGCGTGACGAAGTGTAATACCGCCCATACCTGTTTTTTCATCAGCAGTTTTTACGATGTCATCAATTACGCCATCAGTAGGGCTCGTTACAGAAAGTGTGTTTACTTTTTCTTTTGCTGCTTTAATCATTTCATCAGATTTTTCAACTTCAAACTTTTTCATTTCAATTTGTGATTCTAATTGTTGTACTTCGATTTCTGCTGCTTTTAATGCTTCAGCAGGAAGGCCTGCATTTTTATCTTTTTGTAATTTTTGTTTCGCTGCATCAATTTGTTTTTGGAACAATGTTACTTCTTTTTGTGCGATTTTCTTTTGCATTTCTGCTTCTGTTACACCTTGTTTCGTAGTAGGGTCATTATATTTAAAAAGGAGTTGCCCTTTTTTTACTTCATCACCTTTTTTTACAGATAATTCATACGTACCTTTTGTTGGATCAAATGAAATTGTTTCGATTCCGTTTGGAATGACTTCACCGCCAAATTTTTGCGCGTTTTCAATTTGTTTTTCTGTTACTTTATATCCACTATATGCCATTGCTACTTCTGAACCACCGCCACCAGCAAATGCAAAATATGATCCAGCTGCAATTCCAATTGCTACTACACTAGTAATTAACACTTTATTTTTCTTCTTCATCTATTTATCACCTTTTCGTTCGTTTTAGTATCTACATTCAGTATAAAAGAGGTGAAGAATCTGACAAATCGTTTTAGCTTACAATAACCTTACAGTTTTGTAAGGTATGAATATGTAAATGTAAGGTAGAGCTTGTCCAAGTGTGAGCAAATGAATTGACTCGTTGTTTCTTTCTTACAATAATATTGTATGAAGGAGAGGAGGAGGCAAGATGGAAGCTTATTTTAGTGCGCATCCATTAAAACCATTTATTCCATACTCAAGGCAACACGTCCTTATATTATTTATTATGTTGGTGGGGATATTTTTTCTGTATCAATACCAAGATGTATTACGTCAAAGTGAGTGGAATATAACGGTTCGATATGCGATTGCATTTTTATTTATTGGGAGTGAAATTGGGCTCCATATGTGGGAATGGAAAGCGGGGGTTTTTGAACTAGGCACTTCATTACCGTTTGAGTTATGTACGATTAGTTTATTGTTAGCGTCGATTATGATTGTAACGAAAAGTTACCGCATATATGAGATTGTATTTTTTACAGGGATTATCGGTGCATCACAAGCTATTTTAACGCCGAACGTGCAATATGCTTTTCCGCATTTTCGCTTTATAGAATTCTTCGTTGCACATGTATTACTCATTTGGGCACCACTCTTTATGACATGGGTAGAAGGATATAGACCGACCTTGCAATCAATTAAGCGTACGATGATATTTTTAAACATAATAATTCCAATCGTTTCTTTTGTGAACTACAAAACAGGTGGCAATTATATGTTTTTAGCTCGTAAGCCAGAAACTGCTTCATTACTCGATATGTTAGGGCCACATCCTTACTATATTATTTCATTAGAAATAGCTGCGCTTATTGGATGTTTTATTTTGTATATGCCATTTGCGAAAAGAGAAGGGCATGCGCATAAAGAATCACTAGGATCATAACCTAGTGATTTTTCTTTATAAATATTTACAATTCAGAAAATTAAGAATAAAATTAAAGGGGTAAATTATATAGAGAAAGAAGGGAAAACGTGGTCAAAAAAGTTTTTCTGAATGGGATGGAAGTGACGGTTCAATTTATTATTTCGATTTTGGGTATTATTTGTTTAGGAGCACTGCCAAAATTGTTTTACGGATTTGAGTTGCATGCATCAAAGTACATACAAAGTTTAAAAGAAGTGTTTGTGAATTTAATGGATATCTCCAATTTTCAATATGTAAGAGGTAAATTTTTATTTCCACAGTTGTTCGTCCATTATAAAGAAACGATTGTCATTTTTTTTGCTGCTTTTTTCATTTCATTATTTGTAGCATTTTGTATTGTTTATGTCATTATGAGTAGTTCACCGCGTATACAACATCGCATTAAATCATTTCTTATCTTCTTAGAATCTATTCCAGACATTTTACTTATTTTAGTATCACAAATTTTAGTTGTATGGTTTTTTAAACAAACAGGCTTTTTACCTTTTCAAATTGCGTCAATCGGAGGCGAGTCGATTAGAGGATTGCCAATATTTTGTTTGAGTATACCGACTACGATTCTGTTTGTAAAAATGTTAGTGCTTCGTTTTGAAAATGAGCTAGAAAAAGATTATGTACTATTTGCTAAGGCGAAAGGGCTAAATCGTATTCATATTTTAAATCGTCATGTTTTACGAAATGTGTTGCTTAGTACACTTTTCTTTGCGAAAACGAATATCTTTTTTATGTTATCTAATTTATATATTATAGAATGGATTTTTAATACGGGTGGTATTTTTATGTTTTTGAAATCGTATGAAGGTATTAGGGTGGAGGTCTTCATCGTTAGTGTGCTACTTATTTATATTCCAATTTTTATTTTGTTTAAATTGTTTCATTATCTCATTCCAGCTGCGATGAAGGAGAGACTATAATATGTGGACGTATATAAAAAGCGATAAAAGATTTTGGATAAGCATTGGGTTTCTTCTCATATTAGTTCTTTTGAGCATCGGAAATACGATATGGAATGATGGACATATTAGACAAGTTACATTGCAATATGATGCGGATGAAAATCCACAAGTGCCACCGTTTTCACCTTCATTACAATTTTTACTTGGGACAGACCGGAAAGGATACGACCTGTTACATTTAGTCATTGAAGGCGCAAAGTGGACGATTGGTATCTCTATTTTAATTGCGGCACTTAGAATGGTAATAGGTGTGTTTTTCGGTGTTGTAATCGGAACATATGTAAAAAGAGGTTTTTCAAAAATCGAGGCTTTCTTTGATAGTTTTACAGTTATTCCGACAGTTATGATTGCGTACTTTTTTCTTCACCTTGCAAATGCATTTGGGAGTGGGGAGGAAACAACAACCTTTTTTGAAAGAGCTTCATTTCAAGTTTTATTACTTGTCATGCTTGTGATGCCTGTTATTGCACTGTATGTTGCGAAGGAAGTACGTAAATTGAGAACCGAAGAATTTATTGAAGCTGCGCGCATATTGGGTGGATCGAGAAGGCACATTGTGATAAAGCATATTTTCCCGCATCTCTATATGACGTTTATACTTGTATTTTTTCAGCAGTTTACGCAAACTCTTACTATTTTACTGCACTTAGGATTACTGGAAATATTCTTTGGTGGAACAGTTCAGTTTTTAGGACCGATAGAAGAAATAGAATCTTACACGCATGAATGGTCAGGTTTAATTGGAGTCTATTTTAGATCATTAACAGTGAATCCATGGATTCCGCTCGTTCCCATTACATGTTTTGGACTTACTATTTTTTCAGGAAATATGATTGTAAAAAGTATAGAAGAGGCGATGATGAAAGTAAGGTTAGGAGGAGAGATAAAGAAGGACGCTATAGAAGAGGAACAATTTGCTGTGCAGTCAAAAGAAGAGTTATTTACTTTTAAACATACGATGTGAAGAGCCTAGGAAACTAGGTTCTTTTATTTTGTTATATTACAATATTGTAAGAGAGCTGTAATGAAAATCGATAGGGGAGAAATACAATTTCGTATACACTTCATGTATAGAGAAATGCGAGAGCAGGTGAAGGTGTACGATGGATTTTTTAGAAGTATCAAAACGTAGTATAAAACGAAATATGAAAGATTATTTTCTATACTTTATTTCATTAGTAGGTAGCATTATTATTTATTTTACATTCGTATCGATTAAACGAAATGAAAGTGTAGTAGCTCTTTTAAAAGAGTCGGATAAAGTGGAAACGACATTTACGTTTGCACAAATATTGTTGATTATCTTTTTAACGATATTTGTTTTTTATTGTAATAGCTTCTTTTTGCGAAAGAAGAAAAAAGAAATTGCATTATACAGTTTATTAGGTATTCGTAAAGAAGAAATTGCGAAGTTACTCTTTTATGAAACGTTATTAGTTGGTGGTGCGGCAAGTGTGTTAGGTATTCTTGCTGGTTTATTTATAGCAAATATGTGCGCAGGGCTTCTGGTGAAGTTAATGGGAAGTGCGTTTACTTTTACATTTACGATTTCATTTCTATCTATAGTAGAAGTTCTTATAACGATAGGCGCAATTTTCTTTATTGCATCATGGAAAAGTAAAAAGTTAATTTATGAGCATCGTTTAGTTGAATTATTATATGGTGAAAATCAGAAAGAAGAGGCACCAACGTATTCAAGTAAGAAGGCAAAGCGAGCAATTGTATTACTTTGTGCGGGATATATGGTTGCATTTTCGACTTTAATTTTTGGAGCAGGGGTATTACTTCTTACAGGTTTAGTTATTTTCGGCTTAATCGTAAAAGGTACATTTTTATTGTTTGAACAGTATACAGTAAAATCGCTTTATAAAATAAAAGACGATAAGAAGAAATATTGGAATGGAACGAACATTTTATCCATTTCTTCATTGTTCTTCAGAATAAAAGGGAACGTAAAGATGCTGGCGCTATTATCTTTATTAAGTGCGGTAACATTATGTACCATTGGAATTAGTTCTAGTATGTATTATGGAGCACAGAAGACAGCGGCATTAATGAATCCAGTTAGTTATGAATATGTAACAACTGGAAAGGAATTAGATAAGAAAGTTAGAGAAGAAATTCGAAAACATGAGTTAGCAATTAAAAATGAAACGTCTGTAGCGATGCTCTCTATGCAAGGGAAGATAGATGGGGAACAAATATTAACTGGGTATTTAATAGGTAATGGTAATGTACAAATTATAAAAGTGACAGATTATAATAAATCGGCTTCTAAGTTAGGTAACAAACAAGTTATTCTCGGTTCTGAAAAGGAAGTTGTTTTATTAGATCCATATAAATCATATAACATCGAAAAGAATTCGCTTGAAGGAAATAATGTGTCCTTTGAAGGGATGAAGAGTGGTTTAACAATCGTTGATCACCGAGAAGAAACAGTTGTGAGTGCGAAACTTGCACCAGTGGGGCTTGTTGTTCGAGATTCGTTATTTAATAAGTTGCAGAAAGGACAGGATGTTTCAACAGTTAGCGGATTTATCGTTGAAGGAAACGGTAATAGAGAGCTAACGAAAGAGCTAGGGACAATCCTTCCTAAAGAAGTGAAATTCCAATCATTTGAAGAGGCGAGCCAATCTGAATTGCAAGATGGTGCAGTGTTATTATTTGCTAGTGTATTTTTAGGGATTGTCTTTATTTTGGCAACGGGTTGTATTTTATACTTTAAACAAATAACAGAAGCGATGGCAGAGCGACCAGCGTACGGAATGTTAAAGAAAATTGGACTAACGAGAAGGGAAGCCACAGAGTCTGTAAGAAAGCAAGTAGGTGCAATATTTGTAGTACCATTACTGCTGGCAATATGTCATACATTCTTTGCATTTTTAAGTTTGATGGGCTTTACAGGTATGTTTGAATATAGTCTTCCTTTACTAGGTAGTATAGGGGTGTATATCATCATTTACTTTGGTTACTATATGTTAACGGTTCGTTCGTACACAAATACTGTGTTTAGCGATAGAAAATAAAAAAAAGAAGCAAGCATGGGGTTCATGCTTGCTTCTTTTCTTTATTTTGTAGAAACTTCACCTTCAGCTTCTGTTTGCGGAATATAGTATCCGATTATACCACCGATGATTGCTGGAATAATCCAACCGATTCCTAAGTTGTAAAAAGGAATGGTGTGTACGATATTAGCGATAAAGTTTGGTATCATTTCCACATTATCAAGTGCGTGAATACAGCTAATAATGAATGCTGCGATCATTGCTCCGATGTAGACAGAAGGTTTACGTTTCGTATATTTATCAATAAATGATACGAAAATTAAAATGATTGTAATTGGATACAAAATAATTAATACAGGTAATGTAATTTTGATTAATAAACTTAAACCTAAGTTTGAAATAACGAAGCTAAAGATACAAACGTATAGTACGAGCTTCTTATATGAAACGTTTGTTAGTACTGTTGCGAAATAATTGGCGAATGCACTTACAACACCAATTGCTGTCGTTAAACAAGCGAAGATAATGGCGATACTTAATAAAACATTACCGCTTGTCCCAAAGAATTGATACATAACAGTAGCTAATAGTTGACCACCGTTTTCGAATTGTCCTAGATTGCCGTTTGAAGCGCCGATATAACCGAGTAGGAAATAAACAATTGTTAAGAATAGAGCTGCAATGCTTCCGCAAATAATTGTATATTTCGCGATCGATTTCTTCTCTTGTATACCGTTTTGGCGGATTGCATTTACAACAATCGTTGATAATACAAGTGCTCCAATTGCATCTAACGTTAAAAATCCTTCAAGAAATCCTTTGAAGAATGGAATTTCTTTATAGTCACCAACAGGTTCTGCAAACGTTCCTGGTGAAAGAATCGCTTTTGTTGCCATAATTGCAATAATTCCAAGTAAAATTGGTGTTAATATTTTTCCGATATGATCTACTAATTTGGATGGATTTAATGATAAGAAGTAGACGACTGTAAAGAAAATCGCACTAAAGATTAACATAGAGTACCATTGGTCTGGGAAAAGTGGTGCAATCCCAATTTCGTAAGATACAGATCCAGTTCGTGGAATAACAAATAGTGGGCCGATTGAAAGATAAATAATGATAGCGAATATTGCTGCGAATTTTGGATGAACACGGCTTGCTAAAGTGTTAAAACTACCACCGGCAAGGGCAACAGCGACGATAGCTAGTAAAGATAAACCGACGTCTGTAATAATAAATCCTGTAATGGAAATCCACATGTTTTCTCCGGAAGAAAGACCGAGAAGGGGCGGGAAAATCATATTACCAGCACCGAAGAAAACTGCGAATAGTAATAAACTAATCGAAAGTATTTGCGCTGGTTTTAAAGTTGTACGCATATAAAGAAAATCCTCCTAATGAGTGTTTTTGTCGAAAATTCAAATAATTTGTCGAGTAACTGTTACTATTTTAAAGGTCTGATGACTAGAAAGCAATAGGGAATTTTGAAAATATTAAAAAATAATGCATTAAATCGAATAAATATACTATTTATATCTTTAATAGGAAGGATTTAACTTTGAACGTAAAAAAACACATATCGCTAGGATACGTGTATTAAAAATAAATTTTTCGATCGCGTTCTTCTTTTAAAATTTCAACCGCTTCTCGGAAACGTTGTGAATGGACAATTTCTCGTTCACGTAAAAAGCGTAAGCTGTCATTTATGTCAGGGTCGTCAGATAAATCAATGAGCCATTGATAAGTTGCTCTTGCCTTTTCTTCAGCAGCAATATCTTCATATAAATCTGCAATAGGGTCTCCTTTTGCTTGAATATAAGTAGCAGTAAAAGGAACGCCACCAGCATTATGATAAAACAAAGCACTATCATGATTAGCGTACTGTGCGTCTAATCCAGCAGCTTTCATTTGCGCTGGTGTTGCATCTTTTGTTAATTTATAAATCATTGTCGCAATCATCTCTAAATGTGCGAATTCTTCTGTTCCAATGTCGGTTAGTAAGCCAACGACTTTGTCAGGAATTGTATAGCGTTGATTTAAGTAGCGAAGAGCAGCAGCCAATTCGCCGTCCGCACCGCCATACTGTTCCACTAATAGTTTGGCGAGCGCTGGATTACAAGTACTCACTTTAACTGGATATTGTAACTTCTTTTCATAAATCCACATAGTCTCTCTCCTTTATATTTGCCAGGGCCACGGTCCTTTGCTCCATTCCCATGGAGCGTTAGAATAGCTATTCCCAAACTGCTGAAGTGGCCCATATCTTTCTTCGATTTTTTGTTGTAATACTCTTCGTTTATAGGAGAAATCGTTGAATTGATTTATAGCTGCAGTATCGTTTGGGTGCGTATCTAAATAGAGGGTAAGTTCAACTAATACAAAGTCTAGTTCTTGTAGTTCTTCAATCCATTTGTAATATTCATCAGGCAATGTCTGTGTCACGTTTTTATTCACCGTCCTTTTTTGTAAGGATTTTCATAAAAATCATAAAAAGCTGGCCACAGAGTTCCTTTTCGTAAAGCTTCTTTTGGTGGGAATTGGGGTAGGTTAGGTGGTTGAAAGCCCATAAATAGGTGTGGGGGAGTTGAGTAATATTTCTTTCCGATTGGAGGGCAAGGGTCGTTTGGGCCATGGAAAGGTATGTAGGATCTCATAAATTCATCCATGTTACACGCCTCCTTTATAAATGAAATATTCATCACTACGTATTGTATTCGTACATAATTGCAAATTATGACTCATATAGAAAACTAAAAGGGGCAGGGGGAGTGCGGATGGAAAGTGTTACGACATGTATTGTATTAGAATCTAAAAACTTAAAGGAAACATTATATTTTTATGAAGGAATTCTAGGGTTTCAACCGAGCAAGGAGAGGCCGCAAATACGTGTAACAGGTGTGTGGTATGATATCGGTTCAACAAGAATTTGTTTTGTTGTAAATAGGGGACTGGGAGAACATAGAGAGACCGTTATCTCATCAGTGAAAGAACTGTTGTTAAAAACTACAAATATCGAGCGGTTAAAGAAGAAGTTAGCGTTTTATCAAATATCATTTGTAGAAAAGCGCCATGGTGAAGAAGTTAGCATAATATTTCATGATCCAGATGGTCATATACTCCAATTCCTTTCCATAGAGAACAGGAAAGAGAGTTTTTTGCAATGTAATAATCTGGATGTCGAATGAAAAAAATATTGACAAGCTTAGGCAAATATTTTAATGTGATTGTATAAAACTGTGTATATAAAGGGGAGTAACTTATTACAGTAAAGTCGTCATTACAGGGAGAAACCCTCGGCTTTATTGGCAACGTTTCGTTGTTAGTGAGACCTTTACCAGCAATGGTAAAGGCCCCTTTCTGTCTTTTTGAGGACCCTTACCATATTTGGTAGGGTCCTTTTCGTATACAAAGAGAGGAGAAATAAAAATGAAAAAACTTATTAGTAGATTAAGAGTTGTATTTCATGTCCGTCGTTTCGTTCCATTCCTATTTGACTTTTTTACTTCAAAAGAGGTTTCAATAAAGAAGAAAATTTTATCTGTTGCTTTTTTAGTTGGGTATGTTGCGATGCCGCTTGATTTAATTCCAGACTTCTTACCGTTTATCGGTATTTTAGATGATATTGGAATTGTGTTATTCATTTTGAACCGAATTGTAAAAATGGCGCCAGTTCAATTACAAGAAAAGCATAATGTAAACGTAGGATAGGAGTTGAAAATATGGAGCAAATTATTTTAGATATAATCGAGTTTTTAAAGCAGTTTTCTTATTTTGGAGTTGTGTTAGCATTAACGTTTGAATTTATTCCAGCAGAAGTAGTTTTGCCTATGGTTGGATATTGGGTATACGAGGGTGATATGAATTTCTGGTTAGCTGTATTAGCTGGGACACTGGGGGGAACGACAGGGCCGTTAACGTTATACGCACTCGGTTATTACGGTGGTCGTCCTCTATTAATAAAATACGGAAAATACTTCTTTATTAAAGAAGAACAAATTCAAAAAGCAGACGATTTCTTTGAGAAGTATGGACCAGTTGTTGCATTTGTTGGACGCTTTGTACCGGGAGTTCGAACGCTTATCTCTGTTCCATGTGGTATGGCGAAAATGAACATATGGAAATTTAGCATATATACATTTGTAGCAATGTTCCCGTTAACGACTTTATATGTCTATTTTGGAATGAAATTAGGTCCGCATTGGGAAAAAGCGGCGGATGTTGTTGGGCAATATATGCTACCGATATTACTAGTCGTAGTTATTGTTGTAGGTGGTATTTTAATCTATAAATTTATGAAAAAAAGAAACAGAACGGAATCTATCTAGTCATTGGTACTGGAATTTGCATATTTTTTGAAAATAGATGAATAGTACAGGCAAAAGACTCTGAAGGACATACACATATAAGGAATAAAAGAGAAAGAAGGGAAAGACTATGGCTTGTGAGTGCTCAGGAACAGTTTTAACGTGTTGTTCGGATAATAGTAGCAACTTCGTCCAAGATAAAGTATGTAATTCATGGTCTAGTGCCGCTGCTAGTACGTTTACTGTGTATGCGAATAATGTGAATCAAAATATCGTTGGAACAGGTTATTTAACTTACGATGTCGGGCCGGGTGTGAGCCCTGCAAACCAAATTACAGTGGCAGTGCTCGATTCAGGCGGAGGAACGATTCAATCATTTACCGTTTCTGAAGGAACAAGTATTGCATTTACGTTCCGTCGTTTTAATATTATTCAAATTACGACACCAGCTACTCCGTTAGGAACCTACCAAGGAGAATTTTGTATTACTACACGTTATTTAATTTCATAGAGAGGGGAAAAATAAGATGGGGAATTGTAGTACTAATCTTTCATGTTGTGCAAATTCGCAAAAAACGATTGTTCAAGATAAAGTTTGTATTGACTGGACTGCATCAGCAGCAGCTGAAGTAATTTATGCAGATAATATTTCTCAAGATATTTATGCATCGGGTTATTTGAAAGTAGATACTGGGACGGGACCTGTTACACTTGTGTTTTATAGTGGGGGGATAGCAGGAACAGCATTGGAAACGATTGTTGTAGCAACTGGAAGTAGCGCATCTTTTACAGTTCGTCGTTTTGATACGGTTACGATTCTTGGAACAGCAGCAGCTGAAACTGGGGAATTTTGTATGACAATTCGATACACTTTATCTTAGTATATATAGATTTTTTGATTTTAAAAAAACGTGCAAACGATTTATTAGTTTGCACGTTTTTTTGTAGTCTTTTGATTGGATTCAAAAGGATAGTTTTTGTAGTTATAGGCAATCTCGCTTTGATTTACAATAAGTTAATTGGAAACAATAGCGCCCTTCAATGTAAATAGAAGGATCTGATGGAATATCAATAATAGAAACAGATAGTAAATCAAACCCTGTGTATGAAATGGTGTTGCCGGGTAAAACTGTAAAAATATTTGTGGTAGAACCGATTATTTGAACTGATAATGCAGAAGTACTATTTCTATTGTTATATATGGAGATAGTACCAGATAATGAAACAACTCCATCATTTTTCCAAATGGTTACTGTGGAGTAAGTTTGTTTTAGTTGTTTTTGAGAAATTGGAATAAAATCATTGGATATAAGAATATCCCCAGCAAATTCATTAGTAATGAGTTCAGCATCACATCTTTCAGGTGGCGGAATAGGAGGAGGACAGGGACAAATAGGTTGACAAATGATAGATAAAGGAGCAAAACAACCGATGCTTTTATGGGGTTTCAATGGAATCCCTCCTTTTAAAAAGGTATTTATTATTATTAAATGTAACAGCATGGCCGATGTGTTAAGAATGGACAAAAAAATTAAAATCGTGATAGTTTCATAGGCTCATATCTCTTAATAGTTTTTATAGGAACAAATTAGTTATCTATTAGACAAAAGTGCTTGTTTTATGTAAATGTGGCATTTAATATAAAATTGACTGTATATTTACAAAATTTAAACAAAATACATTTTTAGTTTAAATGAAGTTAATATATGTTCGATACAATAACCAGTGTAATTAATTTATTATATGAGGAGGATTCATGTGGAAAGAACAGCTTTACGAAAAGTAAGAGGTCTTATTGGATTATTAATGGTTTTTGTATTAGCATTCGTATCATTTCCGTGGAGTACATCAGTCAAAGCGGAAGAGAAAAAGCAAGAAAAGGCAGCACCAAGTGAAAAGAAGATCGTTTTTCCAGTTGTAAGTGATGTACATATTAAAAATAGTGGAACGGATGATACGTTTCGCTGGAAACGAGCGATTGAACAGTTCAATACGCTTGCACCAAAGCAAGACGCGTTTGTTATCGTAGGTGATTTCACGGATACAGGATCAGTGCAGCAATATGATCGTTTCATGCAAGTATATAATGAAAATGCAAATAAAGATGCAGTACGAATGAATTCTCTAGGAAACCATGATTATTGGAACGGTTTATCTGTAGAGGGAGCACAGAAGCGTTTCTTAGAAAAAACAGGAATGGAATCGATTTACTACCATAAAGTGGTGAAAGGGTATCACTTCCTTGTTATGTCTCCAGAGGATGGGACAACTCACGGATATTATTCAGACAAGCAAATTAATTGGTTAAAACAAGAAATGGCAAAGGCACAAAAAGATGATCCAGAAAAACCAATTTTCGTATTTTTACATCAACATATTAAAGATACAGTATACGGTAGTCAAGAATGGGGAACGAAAGATAGTGCGAAAATTAATGAGGTATTAAAACAATACCCACAAGTCATTACGTTTTCTGGCCATTCACACTATCCGTTAGATGATCCAAGATCGATTCATCAAAAAGATTTTACATCAGTTGGCACATCTTCAGTAAGTTATATGGAGGTTGAAGGTGGTAAAGTACAAGGAAATATCCCACCAGGAGCAAGTACTTTAAGTCAAGGTTTATTAGTAGAAGTAGATGATAAAGAAGTAACGATTAATCGCCGTGATTTCCATACAAATTCTTGGACAGGCGAGCCTTGGAAAATTAAATTACCATCAAAGAAAGAAACATTTACACATGTAGAAGATCGTGATAAAGAAAAGCCTTACTTTGCAAAAGATGCGAAGTTATCGGTATCAAATGTAACAGAAAATGCAGCAACAGTAACATTCATGCAAGCATTGGACAACCTTCTTGTTCATTCTTACCGTGTACAAGCTAGAGAGAAGCAAACGGGAGAAATAAAGAATAAATTGTTAGCATTCTCAGAGTTTTATCGTGATCCAGTGCCGAAAGAACTGACATTTACACTTGCAGGACTAGATGGCGGGAAAACATATACACTAGAAGTCGTAGCGATTGATTCATTCGGCAATGAGAGCGTACAGCCGTTAACAGCAGAAATCACTACGAAAAAAGATAATATTGACCCGAATGTGAAAGTACCAAAGGCAGATGTTTTTGATGTAAACTTTGCAGATGGTACATTTAAAGACAATTCATCATTTGGTACAAAAGGTGATGTTAAGGGCAATGTGACTATTGAATATGATAAAGCATTGAAAAAGAATGTTATGAAGCTAAACGGAAAAGCAAATACATTTGGATATCTTCCGTTTTCAGCAGCACAAAAAGAGAAAGTAGCAAATACGTTTACGTTAGAAACTGTATTTTCAATGAATGAGCTCCGCGGGCAAGGTATTTTACAAAATACAGAGAGCGGCGGAATTGGTTTTGAATCTACAGGAAGTGGATATGTTGAATTATGGGCTCATATTGGCGGTAGCTATAAGCGTGTTGGTGTTCAATTAGCGGCCAATAAAACGTATCATTTAACAGGAACGTATAACGGAAGTGAAGTAGCTATTTACGTAGATGGTAAAAAAGTAAATAGCCAGCCAGCTACAGGGAAAGTATATCACCCGAACGTACCATTTGCACTTGGTGCAGATCCAGATAGCAACGGGAATGGTGGTATTCCGTTGAATGGACAAATTGCGCTTGCGAAATTATATAGTAAAGCATTAAGTTCTTCAGAAGTATTAGCAGCATATAATGAGTTTTCTAACCGTACAAAGTTAGAAGAAGTAAACGCTTTATATGAAGAGCTTGGAAAAGTAAAAGAAGTGTTAGCTGGTACGTATGAGTTTGGTGATAAGCCAGGTCAATATTCAAAGGAAGCATTTCAAGAATTAGAGAAAAGCTATAATAACGCAAAGCAAGTATTTGAAAATGTAGGAAGTACTGGAGAGCAAATCGTTCAAATGTATAATGAATTAAAAACAGCTAATGTAACATTTGTACAATCAAAAGTGGCAGAAGAACAACCGAAAACACAGAAAGAAAAATTACAAATCAATATTGAATCTGCAAAAGCGTTAGTGAAAAAAGCGCAAGCTGCAAATGTAACGGACGGTTCAGTGAAATCATTGAGTCAAAAAATTACAGTGGCAGAATCTGTATTAAAAGATGCGAAAGTAAAAGATGCACAAGTAGAAACGATGAATCGTACGATGGAATACGCGATTTCACTCGTTGAAAAAAGCATAAACAAATAAGAGAGAAGAAAAGAAGCTTATCATGATAGGCTTCTTTTTTGTTATACTAAAAATAGTATAGAATGAGGGAGCGAATAATTTGGAAGAGAAAAAGCTAAAAAGAATTCTTGAATATGTATGGATCGCGGTTGTGCTCCTTGTAGGATATTATTTCTTAAAAGAGAAAAGTATATGGGTTTTATTTTTAATGACGTTTTTATTAGCGGGTTTAGGCACGTTATTTATTAATTTCTTCTTTGATAGTGTAAATGCATGGAAGAAGAAAAAGAAGGGAACGAAGTAAAGGAGGGAACATATGCAAAAGTGGAAGCTTATATATCAGGTGATTATTTTTCTATTGTTTGTAGGTATTGGCGTTTTTAAATATTCTACACCAATGGGAAATTGGGCATCGCTTACAGCTTGCATCGGCATATTTTTCATTTTACAATCGTTAACGAAAAAACATACGAATATAGAAAGATAGCTCGCCGATTTATCGGCGAGCTATTTTGTTACGCTTTTTTTTCTTCATCATTTGTTTTTTCAGTAGCTAAATGACTATGTTTTCTAGAGTAGAAGAAATAGAAGCATAAGCCGACTATAAGCCAAGCTATAAAGCTAATCCATGTCGTTTTAGACAAATTAATCATTAAATATAAACAGCAAAGAATCGCGACAATTGGTAATACGGGTACGAAAGGTGCACGGAATCCACGTTTTAAGTCAGGGTGTGTTTTTCGTAAAATAAGTACCGCGCAGCAAACGAATGTGAATGCTGTTAACGTACCGATATTTACTAAATTCGCTAGTAAATGTAAGTCTAAAAGTCCTGCTAATAAAGCGGCAACCACACCAGTGATCCACGTGTTTAATAAAGGGACTTTTACTCTAGTATTCACACGTGCTAGCGCTTTTGGAAGTAGACCGTCGCGGCTCATCGCATAAGAAACACGAACTTGTCCATACATAACGACTAAGAGGACGGTTGTCATTCCAGTCATTGCTCCAACAGCGAGTAGTCCTGCAATTGTATCTTCGCCAACGAAATGTAAGGCAAACGCAACTGGATCAGAAACATCTAATTGTGTATATGGAACCATACCTGTTAAAACGAAAGATACAATCATGTATAAAACAGTACAAATAAGAAGGGAACCGATAATGCCAATTGGTAAATCGCGCTGTGGTTTTTTCGTTTCTTCTGCAGCGGTTGCGATTGCATCAAAGCCTAAGAAGGCGAAGAATACAGTGGCAGCTCCAGTAATGATACCGTCGTATCCGAACGGAATGAATGGCGTCCAATTTTCAGGTTTTACATATTTTGCGCCTGCTACGATAAAGGCGATAATAACAGCTAACTTGATAAGAACCATAACATTATTAATACGTGCGCTTTCACGTATACCAAAACTTAAAAGTCCCGTAATGAGTAGTAAAATACAAATAGCCGGTAAATCGATAATGCCGCCTTTTCCTACGCCAGGGGCAGAGGCGATTATGGCGGGCAGATGGATGTTAAATCCTTGTAGTAAAGATTGTAAATAACCAGACCAACCGACAGCTACTGCCGCGACTGCAAGTAAATATTCGAGCATTAAACACCAGCCGACGATGAAGGCGACGACTTCTCCGACTGTCATGTATGCGTAAGTATACACACTTCCTGAGACAGGAATAGAAGAAGCAAATTCTGCATAACAAAAGGCTACACAAGCACAAGTAAATGCAGCAATAAGGAATGATAGCATAATACCAGGACCAGAATGTTTCGCTGCGACAATACCTGTTAACACAAAGATCCCTGTCCCAATCACGGCGCCAATTCCTAAAAATGTTAAATCAAGTGCGGTTAATGTTCTCGCTAACTGCCGTGGTGATTCAGTACTAAGCGGTTTTTTTCGTAATAATGACTTCATTTTGGACTCTCCCCCCGTTTTTTCATTTCCATAACTGCGAATATAGTATGAGCCCACTAGAAAAGAGTATGTAAGTAAATGGAGGTACAGTTATGGTATGTAGTTTTTTAAAATTGCTGGATTAATTTTATTATAATTCAGAATATTTTGTCAAATAAAAATGTGACAAATAAAATGCGAATGAATAGGGGAAACTACTGGCAGGAATAGACGAGGGTTAACAGAGTGACAAAACCACTCATTAAAGTTTCACTTTATAAAGTAGGAGAAGATGTTATGTTATTTTATTTTGAACTTGTCGTCATTTTACTTTGTACGAAATTAGCTGGTGATATTAGCGTTAGGCTTGGCCAGCCTTCTGTACTTGGTAAATTAATCGTTGGTATTATTATCGGTCCGGCTGTACTCGGTATTATTAATAGTTCTGAATTGATCGATGAACTGAGTGAGATTGGTGTTTTATTACTCATGTTTATGGCAGGACTTGAAACAGATTTAGAAGAGTTAAATCGGAATTTGAAATCTGCATTCGCAGTAGCGATGGGAGGAATTATTTTCCCATTCCTTGGTGGATATTTAGCAGGACTTGCGTTTGGAATGTTACAGTCGCATGCGATCTTTTTAGGGTTATTACTTTGTGCCACTTCGGTTAGTATTTCTGTTCAAACACTAAGAGATTTAGGGAAAATGAATACGAGAGAAAGTACGACGATTTTAGGTGCAGCTGTATTTGATGATGTAATTGTTGTTATTTTATTAGCATTTGTGATGAGTTTTTTAGGCACACAAGATGTAAATGTAACGCTTGTCATTGCAAAGAAAATTATCTTTTTTGTAAGTATCGTTTTCATCTCTTGGAAAGTTGTTCCATGGATTATGAAAATGCTCGTACCACTTCGTGTAACAGAAGCGTTAATTAGTGCAGCTCTTATTATTTGTTTCTCATTTTCGTATTACAGTGAAATGATGGGGATCGCAGGTATTATCGGGGCATTTGCAGCCGGAATTGCCATTTCTCAAACAGAGTATAAGCACGAAGTAGAGCATAAAATTGAACCGATTGCATATGCGATATTTGTGCCAGTGTTCTTCGTAAGTATTGGAATGGAAATTACATTTCAAGGTATCGGAAGCCAGCTTTGGTTCATTATCATCATGACGCTTATTGCAATTTTTACAAAGTTAATTGGTTCAGGTTTAGGAGCAAGACTAACAGGATTCAACCTTCAATCTTCTATTAGTATTGGTGCGGGGATGGTTTCGCGTGGAGAAGTGGCGCTTATCATCGCAGCGAATGGACTTGCGGCGAATTTATTAGCGAAAGAAAATTTCACAGCGATTGTTATTGTTGTTATATTGACGACGATTATTACACCGCCGCTTTTGAAGAAGTATTTTGTATAGAGAGGAAGAGCTTATCTGATGTAGGTAAGCTCTTT
Source organism: Bacillus cereus group sp. BfR-BA-01379 (assembly GCF_022663605.1). Taxonomy (NCBI): domain Bacteria; kingdom Bacillati; phylum Bacillota; class Bacilli; order Caryophanales; family Bacillaceae; genus Bacillus; species Bacillus cereus group sp. BfR-BA-01379. The sequence continues at coordinate 55,254 of NZ_JAKUFT010000017.1, read as the reverse complement.
TTTATTGGAAAAAGCAATAGTCATATGGCGTGAATAGGTTGTAATTATGGTAAAATCTACGTATATGATAAGTCGAGGGGAGAAAATGTATGAAGATTACGAAGGGGAAGGTTATCGGTGTAATCATACTTACTGCAATATGCATACCATTTACCGCATGGAAAGAATCAAAGGTGAAAGATTTTCCTGTTTCTATTTTTTCTTCCTATGTAGAAGATGAAAACCCAAAAGACTATAAGTACACTGCTTTTGTACCTGACTTTGCAATTTGGATAGGTGGTTGGGAAGAACAGAAGTCTGAAGGTGAAATAACGTCATATAAAAAAGGGGATCGAACTGTGATCGTTCACCATCCTCCTGGCGATGATGGTTTTTATCTATATGATACAAATAATATGAGAGAATATACGCAACCGTAAGAAGTGGAGGTTAAATAGTGAAAGCTTCAACGTTACTATTTAAAATTGAAAGTAATATGGATCAATTTTCACCAGCTGAAAAGAAGGTTGCCATGTACATAATGGGGAATGCAGAGATTGTTCCGAACTTAACGACGAAAGAAGTGTCAACGAATGCAGGCGCAAGTGAAGCGAGTGTTGTTCGTTTTTGTAAGTCGATTGGGATTGGGAGCTTTAAAGCATTTAAAATCGCACTCGTTCGTGAATTAACGATTGCTGATTATAATATTAATGATTTTTCAGTGATGAATACGGAAGATGGACCGTATGACTTGTTTAATAAAGTTACATATGTGAATAAAGCTGCAATTGAGGCGAGCGTTACAGCGATAGATAAAAAAGAACTTGAGAAAGCTGCAGATCGTATTGTAAATGCAGATAAAATTATATTTTACGGAGTCGGCGGATCAGCTACTCCGGCGATGGACGGGGCTTATAAATTCACAAGACTTGGATTTACAGCGATGATGCTATCTGATTTTCATATGATGTTGCCGCTTGTAACGAATTTAAAAGAGGGCGATATATTTGTTGCGATTTCAACATCTGGTCGTACGAAAGATGTACTTGAAATGGCGCAATATGCGAAGAGACAAGGTGCAACTGTTATCGGAATTACGAAGCTAGATCAATCATCACCGTTATATAAAGAGGCGGATATTCGTCTTTGTATGCCAGATGTAGAACAAGATCATCGTATTGCGAGTATTGCTTCGAGAATGACACAACTCAATATGATTGATGCTTTATATGTGATTACTTTTAATCGTATCGGTAATAAAGTGTTGGATCAATTTATGGAGACAAGAGAAGAAGCTCTACGATTACGGAAGCTAAAATGAGAAGATGGGGAAACCCATCTTTTTTTGCATACAGACATAAATTCGTCATGAAAAGAAATAAAATTTCATAAAATAATAAAGTAATATTGATTTTAAATTTCTTAAAGTTATAATAAAAGTATGAAATTAAATTTCAAAGCGGGTGGTAATATGTTAGAAAATTTATCGACAGAACATCGTAATGAGAAGACGATGAATTTAGATGAGATGAGCATAAAAGAAGTGTTGCAAAGTATGAATGAAGAAGATCGAACTGTTGCGTTAGCGGTTGAAAATGAAATAGAAGAAATTGAAAAGGTTGTACAGATTGTCATTAAATCCTTTGAAAATGAGGGCCGATTAATTTACATTGGGGCTGGTACGAGTGGCCGTTTAGGCATTTTGGACGCAGTGGAATGTCCGCCGACATTTGGCACAGATGATAAAATGGTGCAAGGATTTATAGCAGGCGGATTGAAAGCGTTTACTAAAGCGGTGGAAGGTGCCGAAGACCGCGAAGAGTTAGCAGAAGAAGATTTAAAAAGCATTGGATTAAACGAGAAAGATACAGTGATTGGAATTGCGGCAAGTGGTAGAACTCCTTATGTAATTGGCGGTTTGAAGTACGCTGCTAGCGTGGGTGCGAGTACAGCTAGTATTTCTTGTAATAAAAATGCTGAAATAAGTAAGTATGCAAAACTAAATGTGGAAGTAGAAACAGGCGCAGAAATTTTAACAGGCTCAACGCGTTTGAAGGCTGGTACAGCGCAAAAATTAGTGCTGAATATGATTTCAACAGCTTCTATGATTGGTGTTGGGAAAGTATATAAAAATTTAATGGTAGATGTTCAATCCACAAATGAAAAATTAGTAGAAAGATCAAAACGAATTATTGTGGAAGCAACAGGGATTAGTTATGAAGTAGCAGCGGAGTATTATGAAAAAGCAGAACGTAATGTGAAAGCTGCGATTGTTATGGTGTTATTGCAGTGTGAGTATGGGGAAGCACTGGGAAAATTAAAAGAAGCGAAAGGGTTTGTGAAGAAGGCATTATAAAATAATAGGGAGGGGGATTCTATTATGAAGAAAGAAGAGAGAATGGCCAGAGAAATTTCAGAGCAACTTGGGGGAGTAAAGAATATTCGTGGCATTGCTCATTGTATGACAAGACTACGATTAACGCTTCATGATGAAAGTAAAGTGAATATGGACCTTTTGAAAAAGGTTGAAGGGGTTATGGGCGTTATTGAAGATGAGACGCTTCAAGTTGTTGTTGGGCCAGGGACAGTAAATAAAGTAGCAGCTGAAATGGAAGGTTTAACGGGACTGCGAATTGGTGAGGTGGCAGATCATCACCTTGAAGATCTTGGGCAAGAGATGAAGTCAGAGAGGAAGAAGAAAAATAATACGCCAGTGAAAAACTTTTTACGAAAAATAGGAAGTATTTTTATTCCGTTAATTCCGGGCCTTGTTGCATCAGGAATTATAAACGGGGTCGCTAACTTTGCGAAAAACGCAGGTGCTGATCCGAATGCAACGTGGCTACAAATGTTACTACTCATTGGCGGAGGTATCTTTACATTCTTAGGGATTTTAGTCGGCTGGAATACAGCGAAAGAATTTGGCGGGACACCAGTTCTTGGGGCAATTGCTGGTATTTTAATTTTTAACCCAGCGATGGCGAATGTGAAATTATTCGGTGAAGCGCTCGTACCCGGACGGGGCGGATTGTTTGCAGTTATTTTTGCAGCGTGGCTTATGGTTGTAGTGGAAAGACAAGTTCGAAAAGCAGTGCCAAATGCAGTTGATATTATCGTGACACCACTCATTACTGTATTAGTAGTAAGTATCGTAACGATGTTAGCGATTCAGCCGGTAGCAGGTTTCTTATCTGAAGGAATTACAAGCGGGATTAACGGTATTTTAAGTATTGGCGGAGCGTTTGCAGGAGCAGTGCTTGCTGGAACATTTTTACCGCTCGTTATGGTCGGATTACATCACGGTTTAACACCAATTCATATGGAGTTTATTAATCAAACGCACGTAACGCCTTTATTACCAGTACTAGCAATGGCTGGAGCTGGGCAAGTAGGAGCAGCGATTGCGATTTTTGTAAAAACAAAAAACAAACGACTTCGTAACGTAATTAAAGGTGCATTACCAGTTGGGTTTTTAGGAATCGGCGAACCGTTATTATACGGGGTTACATTACCACTTGGGAAACCGTTTCTTACAGCTTGTTTAGGAGCAGCAGTTGGCGGTGCATTCCAAGCAGTTATGAAAACAGCTGCACTCGGAATTGGCGTATCAGGATTATCATTAATTCCGTTAATTGCTGATAATAAATATTTATTATATTTCCTTGGATTAGTAGTGGCATATACTTTCGGATTCATCTTTACGTACTTCTTCGGATTCAAAGAAGAAATGGCAGAAAACATATAGAGAAAGGGATTCCTTTCTCTTTTTCGATTCATAGAAAGGGAGATTCATATGATAGGAGTTTCAATTTATCTTGCAAAAGAACGAGTAAAGAAACAAGAAGAGTGGCTAAAAGTAGCGAAGGAAAACGGGTTTTCATCTATTTTTACATCACTTCATATACCAGAGGATGATCCAAATACGTATAAAGAGTTAATTCAAATACTTGGGAAGCAAGCTCTCGAAAATAAAATGGAATTAATGGTTGATGTTTCTCCAAAATCGTTACACCATTTAGGTATGACGTACGAAAATGTCGAAGAGTTAGTAAACTGGGGCATTACTGGTTTACGAATGGACTATGGCATCACACCGAAAGAAATCGCACGCGTATCTCATAAAATGAAAGTAGCTTTAAATGCGAGTACGATTACGGATTCATTTTGGAAAGAGCTAATCACTGAAAAGATACAGGTAGAGAATGTTGAAGCATGGCATAATTTTTATCCGCGTCCAGAAACAGGACTAGCAAAGTCTTTCTTACAAAAACAAAACGAATACTTACATGAGTGCGGAATAAAAACGATGGCATTTATTCCGGGAGATGGTGAAAAACGTGGTCCGCTATATGAAGGCTTACCGACGTTAGAAAAGCACCGTAATATGCGCCCGCTTGAAGCGTACTTAGAACTTGTACAAGATTGTGGTGTCGATAAGGTGTTAATCGGAGATATAAGCGGAAGTATAGAAAGTGTACAAGAGATAGCGAGTGCGAGTAGAGGAATTATTCCGCTGCGGTATGAGCCATTGATAGAGAAAAGTGAAGTATTAAAAATGGTAGAACAAGTGCATACAAATAGACTAGATCCAGCTCGTGATGTTATTCGCTCTGTAGAATCACGAGAAGAAAATAAAGTCGTGTTACAGCCGATGCATACAATTGCAAGAAAGAAAGGCAGCATTACAATTGATAATGAATTGTACGGTAGATATGCAGGAGAGATGCAAGTTGTTGTACAGGATTTGCCTCAAGATGAAAAAGTGAATGTTGTTGGAATGGTTGTCGAAGAGGACTTGTCTTTATTGTCTTATGTTGGCGCTGGGAAAATGTTTCAACTTTTTTGTGTGATAGAGTAAAAGCTTGAATTAGCGCTATTTTGTAGGAAAACATTATCCGTAAATGGGATAATGTTTTTTGTTTTCTTAAAAAAAGTATTTGACGAATGAAATGAAATACCGTATTGTTTTGACTTGTAAATAAAAGTTCACCATAACAAAACAAAAAGGAGAGTTCAAAATGAATCAACATATTGGGAATTTAATTATTCGCATCGTGTTAGGAGTGACATTCTTTGCACACGGTTTAGCGAAGTTTCAATCAGGTATTGATAACGTAGCAGGATGGTTTACAAGTATCGGCTTACCGGGTGGTCTTGCGTATGGCGTGGCGACTGTGGAATTAGTTGGTGGCATCTTATTAATTATCGGTTTAGGCGTAAAATATGTAGGATTGTTATTTGCACTTATTTTAGCTGGAGCTATTGTCAAGGTAAATGGAGCAGCAGGTTTATTAGGAGATGGAAAGAATCCAGGATATGAATTAGATCTTGCATTACTAGCAATGGGTGCGTATTTATTCGTTGTAAAAGCAGAAGGATATGTAGATCGTTTCTTAAAAGAGAAAGTAATGAAAACGAAGTAAACTTATTTATAAATTGTTGACTTGAATCATTAATGTAACTATAATGATTACAACTAATGAGTTAAGGATAAAGCAATATAAATATTTTTTTACACAAGTTGTAACGATTTCAGTTACAACTTGTGTAAAAAATAAAACGGGAGGAAGTAACATGCCTAAATCAAATTTAGAAATGATTCGAAGTACATATGAAGGATCATCTTCTTCGAATGCTAAACATTTAGCAGAAGCCCTCTCTGAAAAAGTAGAATGGACAGAGGCAGAAGGATTCCCGTATGGGGGAACTTATATAGGTTTGGAAGCAATAATGGAAAATGTATTTAGCCGATTAGGATCAGAATGGGATGATTATAAAGCGAGTGTAAATATGTACCACGAAGTAAACGGAAAAGATGTAATTATTGCTGAAGGTGTTTATTCAGGAGTTTATAAAGAAACGGGAAAATCATTTGAAGCAGATTTCGTTCACGTATGGCAACTGGAGAATGGAAAAATCATAAAATTCAAGCAATATGTGGATAGTTATATTGTACGAGAAGCGATGAAGGTTTAAAATGAAATAAGGAAACAAATGGAATCGGCTGTGCGCAGGCGATTCCATTTGTTTATGTGATTATTAGGGGAATGGGGAGTACATAATATGAAAAAATGGATAATAGGGGCAATTACAATGATTGTAATTGCGATAGGAGCTGTATTCGGTGTTACTAAACTTCTTAATTATATAGAGGAAGAGGAGAAGAGTCTTAAAACACAAAAAGTGATGAGCCAACAGGACAAGAAAGTTGCGGAAGAGAAGCCACAATTTAGTGAGGATGAAATTATTTCTACCATGCATAGGATGGTACATCAAAAAGTAAAATCCTCTGAAAAATGGGGATTTATTGAAATGACAAATAAGGAAATTGTTAGTGCCAAGAAGGCAGTAGAAAGTAGTACAAATTTTAAATATAAATCAAAGTTACTTGCCACTTTAGAGCGCTGGGAGAAAGGGGATTTTTCACAAACGGTCGAGGAGCATAACTTTTTGTGGGAAATTCAAGGTGGTGATACTGGAAAGGCAACAGAACGTTTATCGCCAGAAGAAGAAAAGCAGTATGTGAAAGAAATGAAAGGTAAATAAAAATATCGCCACTTTGGTGGCGACATTTTTTGTTAAGAATGTTTCCGCATTAAAGTTCTAGTTGGCTGAACAGTAGCCGTTTTGAAATGGGAAAATAAATAACATCCTGTCACAACGATTATTGTCCCGAAAATTTGTATCCACGTTAGTTCTTCACCGAGGAAAAGGAATGCTAAAATAGCTGTGAAAATCGGATTGAAGTTTAGAAAAATACCGGATGTCGTAGCTCCTAATTTTTGTACGCCAATATTCCAAAATACCATACAAAGCACGGTAGAAATAAGCCCTGTATATAAAAGGGATGTGATGAAGGAAGTATTTATATTTGTAACAGTGAAGCTCCCAATATTAAATGGCAGTAATAAAATAACACCGAAAATACCAGAGTATAATGTTGCCATGAGCGGTGTAGTTGTTTTTGTTGCCCATTTACTGCAAACAGAATACATGCCCCAAATACAAACAGCCGCAAGCATCCATAAATCGCCGCTATTAAAATGTAGTGAAAATAAAAGTGCAAAGTTACCTTTTAATAGGACAAGAATAACCCCAAAGAATGAAAGAATCATGGATAGAATTTGAAGTGTATTTACCTTTTCTTTTAGAAATAATACTGAAAATAGTGCAATGGAAATCGCATTTAATGTAGAAATAAGCCCTACATTCGTTGCGGATGTTTTTTCTAGTGCTAGAAATTGAAAGATGTTAAAAAGAGCGACCCCTGAAATCCCCATTAGTAGTAACGGAAGTATGGCAGCACGAGGTGGAATGATTTTCTTTTCTTTAAACCAAACCATCGGTAATAAACAAACAATCGCAATCATCCATCTTAAACTTGTAAGTGTCATCGGAGACGCGTGATCAACGAGCGATTTTCCAACGACGAAATTTCCTCCCCATAATAAGCTCGTTAGTAATAGTAAAAAGACATAAAAATAAGGCATACTAAAATCCCCTTTGTTGTAATCAATGTGAATTGTAAATAATTTTAGCATTTTTCTTTATTATGTAATATATTCTTTTGTATAATGAAAAAAAGTCGATAAGATGTTTTGTTTTGAATGGTATTTACGGAAATATGTTCAGTTTTATTTAGATTATAAGGTGTTTTTTCGAATAATCATCGGTAATAAAAAGGGGGGATTTTGATGGAGTCGTCAGTTATTAAAGTGTTAGATGATTTAGATGTACAAATTTTAGATATATTGCAGAAGGAGTCACAAGTAAGTAATGCAGAGCTTGCGCGACGCGTTAATTTATCACCAGCTGCGATGCATGCGAGAATAAAAAGATTAGATGGAGAAGGGTTCATTGATAAGCAAGTAGCCATTTTAAATCAAGAAAAGCTTGGTTTTGATTTGTTATGCTTCATTTTTATGAGTACAAATATTCATCAATCGGATAAACTTGACGTGTTGGAAAAACAATTAGAATCGATGCCTGAAGTGTTAGAATGTCACTGTTTAACAGGAGAGTATGATTATTTATTAAAGGTTGCAAATCGTGATCGTAAAGAGCTGGAACAGTTTATTAGAAAGCTGAATAAGCTTGGGATTACAAGGATACAGACGAGTTTAGCACTTCGTGAAATTAAATATTCAACAGTATTACCGATACGAAATGAGGAACCGAGCATCGATTAGATTGCTCGGTTTTTTGTTTGTATAAAGTGATTGACGGGGAGAAAAGAGAGATGTATTATTATATAAAATTATGTATTAAAATTCATTTTTGGTTATAAATATTAATATTAGGGGCAAGGGGATAAAATATGAAAATCTTTAATGCGGTTACGAGTGATGTGAAAGAAATTTATAGTCTCATTGAAGTTTATGCAAAAGAGGGAGTTGTTTTACCGCGTTCGCTTTTGTCTCTCTATCAATATTTACAATGTTTATATGTTATGAAAGAAGGGGAAGAAATTGTTGGAGTTGCTGGTTTACATGTGTTAGGGGAGGATCTTGCAGAAGTTCGGTCATTAGTCGTTTCGCATACATATGCAGGGAAAGGAATCGGGCGTATGTTAGTGAATCATGTAATAAATGAGGCAGCGAAAATAAAAGTGAGTAGAGTCATTTCTTTAACATATGAAACGGAATTTTTTCAAAAGTGCGGGTTTGATTTTGTGAATAGAGAGGCGTTACCAGAGAAAGTATGGATTGATTGTAGACATTGCCCAAAGGTTGATTATTGTGATGAGGTGGCGATGATTCGGTATGTTGGGTGAAATTTTCAGAGAGAAAAAAGGCCCACTATTATTTACGTAATAGTGGGCATCTATATTTTAGGGGAATTAAGAACTTGAATTCGTTTTTCTAACTGCAAAATTAAAAATGGGATTTTTAAGCTCATAGTTATAAGTAAAACCATCGACAAGCCCTACAACTTTATCACTGTCATAAAGATCAAGCATAAATTGTGCCATTTGTTTTGCAGTGTGGAATTTCGGTACAACAGTATCGTATTGGAATTCATCAATATCAAATGAACGTTTTGCAAATTCTGTTTCAGTTGCACCAGGTGCTAAAACCTTTGCTTGCAGTTTTGCACCTTGTTCTTTCAATTCATGAGATAAACCTTCTGTAAATGCACTTACATAAAATTTCGTAGCGCAATACGTAACAGCATCAGCAACAATTGTGTATCCACCGCCTGATGAAACGTTAATAAGTTGTGTGCCATCAACCATTGAATAATCTCGAACGAAAAGAGAAGAGAGTATTGTTAGTGCTTCTATATTTACATGTAACATCGTTTCAATTTTATTTAAATTTTGTTCAGCAATTGAGGCGAAATTACCAAAACCTGCGTTGTTAATCCACGTTTCAATTTGAAAAGATTGTAAGCCTTCATAAAGCTTATAAACATTTTCCGTGATAGATAAATCAGTTCTTCGAATAACAACATCCAATTCTGGATTCATTTCGTTAATTTTTAATTTTAATCCGTCTAATTCTTCTTGTCTTCGAGCGACAAGTATTAAGTTCTTTCCACGAGATGCAAAGGCTAAAGCCGATTCATAGCCAATTCCAGAACTAGCGCCAGTAATAACAGTGTATTTCATATAAAATCCCCCTAAGTTCAAATAAATGTATTATGGTTAGATTTTATTTGTTAGAGTATACTCTAAGTCAAATGTTTTTTATCAATTTGATAAGGCTATAAAATATATGAGGATAAGCATGTGGAGGGAGTTAGAGTATGTACACAATTAGCGAGGTGGCTAAATTAATAGGAGTGAGTACACATACATTACGTTATTATGAAAAGGAAAATATATTAATTGCAAATCGCGATACAAATGGGAATCGACTTTATGAAGAGTCACATATAAAGTGGTTGCAGTTTGTCATGAAATTAAAACAAACGCAAATGCCAATAGCGAAAATTAGAGAATATGCTAGGTTATATTTAGAAGGAGAGCATACAACCGAAGCTCGTTTACAGCTCCTAGAAGATCATAGGAAATCTATTCAGATGCAAAGAGAAAACTTAGCCATTACAGAAAAGATGCTGGAGAATAAAATTATTGCATACAAAGCCTCTTTGGAAAATAAATAGAAAATATATATATGATAAAAATGGATTTAATCTCACAGTGTGTTGGCAAATAAAAAAGAGCAGCTAGCAAACGCTAACTGCTCTATTAAAGGGATCTCTCCAAGGGGGAGTGGAGAAAATATTATGTTACTAGCAGTATTGACAGATTATTAGGGAATATACAAATCGGATGAAAGAAATTTTAAAATAATCTTTCGGCATTGACAGTTCTTAAAATATTCATGTACAATATTTATGAATGACATTCAGTCATTTTTATGTGACAGGATATAATTTGCTTGGAAATGGAACAAATATAATGGTAAATGAGGATGATAGTTGTTTTATATATAAGTAGTGATGTAAAGGAATATTTTTTTAAAACAAAAATGACTGATAGTCAGTCATAAGAGGTGAGAGGTATGAAAAATAGAGCTTGGTTATATGTCATATTAACATGTATCTTCGAAATTTTTTGGGTGTTTGGTTTTAATACGGCCGATACTTGGTGGCATTGGATTATTATTTTAGGCGTTATCGCTGTTGATTTTTACTTCCTTTCTAAAGCATGTGAACATCTTGCGACAGGAACTGTATATGCTATTTTTGCCGGAGCTGGTACGGTAGGGACTTTCTTAATGGATGTATTCCTTTTTGGCGGAAGTTTCAGTGTAGGAAAGTTATTCTTTATCGTGATGGTTGTAGCTGGCGTTATCGGTTTAAAGCTAGCTGATAATAAAGAAGAAACTGTGGAAGGAGCTGCTTAAAGATGGGTTGGTTTTTCGTATTTTGTGCTGCAATTAGTGAAATAGTTGGTGTGATCGGTCTGAAAATGTATAGTAAAGATAAAACATTAGCAAATGGCGCGATTTATATAGGTGGATTTGCTACATCCTTCGCATTCTTGTATACATCTTTCTTATTCTTACAAGTAAGTGTCGCGTATGCGGTTTGGATTGGTATTGGAACGGCAGGTGCCGTTTTATTAAACATGTTCCTGTTTGGTGAGTCGAAAAGTAAAGCACGTATCATTAGTGTGGCCCTTATTGTATGCGGAGTGACAGGATTAAAGGCTCTTTCGTAAAAATATATTGTATCTCCTAACAAGTCGTTAGGAGATTTTTATTGTAAAAAGTGCACGATAATTGACAGTACAGCTAGTTATTTTATAAAATGAGTGACAGTCATTCAATACGTGTTTGAAAGGGTTTAGATGATGAATAAAAAAGAGAAAATTGTCTATGCAGCTATTGAAGTGTTTCAGGAAAAGGGCGTTGAAAAAACGAAGATTTCTGATATCGTAAAATTAGCTGGCATTGCACAAGGAACTTTCTATTTATATTTTCCTTCTAAGTTATCTGTTATGCCTGCAATAGCAGAAGTGATGGTTGAAAAGATGATACTTGCAGTGAAAGAAAAAGTGCAAAACGATGCGCCTTTCTCAAGTAAAGTTAAGCAAGTGATAGATGCGGTATTTAACTTCATAGCTGAATATCGTGAAATACAAGCTTTAATGTATGCGGGTCTTGCATCTACAGAACATATAAAAGAATGGGAAGCTGTGTATGAGCCTCTTTATATGTGGCTAAGCGAGTTTTTAAATGAGGCGAAAGAAGCTGGTGAAATTCGTGGTTCGGTTCACGCAGAGCGAACAGCGAAGTTATTTATCGCTCTTGTTGAATCAGCAGCGGAACAAGTTTATTTATATGATCATAAAGATGAAGAGCAAGTCGAGCTACAAAAGGCAGAAGTACTAGATTTTTTAACACATGCACTACATATAAAGAAATAGTAAGATGAACCTGTCTGAAAAGGTAGGTTCATTTTTGAGGAAAACTGAATGATAGTCATTCACCTAATGCTTATGTATGTGTGGAAGGATAGTGTGAAATTCTAATGAGTGGAGGCATCTCTACTCATGATTAGCCCACAAATAGAAGGATAAAGAAAAAGCTTCTTGGGCATTATTTTTTTGAGGAACTTACGGGAAGAGGTGTTAAAAAGTGAAGAAACCGATAAAAGAACAAAAGATGGTATTGGTCATTCTTTTGAGTAATATATTTATCGCTTTTTTAGGGATTGGATTAATCATTCCGGTTATGCCGTCCTTTATGAATGACATGAGTTTAACAGGGAAGACGATGGGATATCTCGTTGCAGTGTTTGCAATGGCTCAGCTCATTACGTCACCTATTACAGGCCGGTGGGTCGATCTTTACGGTAGGAAGAAAATGATCATCATTGGATTATTTATTTTTGGTGTTTCAGAACTTCTTTTTGGATTAGGAAAAGATGTGTGGATGCTTTATGCAGCACGAGTGTTAGGCGGAATTAGTGCTGCGTTTATTATGCCTGGTGTTACGGCATATGTTGCGGATATTACCTCTATGCAAGAACGTCCAAAGGCGATGGGATATTTATCTGCGGCAATTAGTACTGGATTTATTATAGGGCCTGGAATTGGCGGATTTATTGCAGAATACGGTATACGTGTGCCATTCTTCGTTGCAGCAGCAATTGCCTTTATAGCATGTGTAATTTCGATTTTTATTTTGAAAGAGCCGTTAACGAAGGAAGAGCTTGCAGAGATTTCTGCTAATACGAAAGAATCGAGTTTTATTGGTGATTTAAAGAAATCATTACATCCAATGTATGCAATTGCATTTATTATCGTATTTGTACTCGCATTCGGATTATCAGCGTATGAAACTGTGTTTAGTCTATTTTCTGATCATAAGTTTGGGTTCACACCGAAAGATATTGCTGCAATTATTACGATTAGCTCCATCTTTGGGGTAGTTGTGCAAGTATTTATGTTTGGTAAATTGGTCGACATGTTCGGTGAAAAAGTGCTGATTCAAATATGTTTAATTGTAGGTGCAGTATTAGCGTTCGTTTCAACTGTAGTCTTTAATTATTGGATTGTACTTCTTGTTACTTGTTTTATTTTCTTAGCATTTGATTTACTTCGTCCAGCTTTAACGACGTTTTTATCAAAAGCAGCCGGAAAAGAGCAAGGATTCGTTGCTGGTATGAACTCGACTTATACGAGTTTAGGAAATATCGCAGGTCCAGCGATGGGCGGAATATTATTTGATATGAATATTCATTATCCATATGCATTTTCAGGAGTTGTTTTAATAGTTGGTCTCGGCATTACATTTATGTGGAGAGAGAAACAGCTAGCTGAAAGTTTTGCAAAGTAATAAAACCCCTTACGACGGTAAGGGGTTTTTGTTTTATCCCGCTTTAATGGGCAGTAAGACCCCCACCTCAAAATTCAGTGAAAGCAAAGAAGTTAGGTGGGGGTCGGGCTACCCATTAAAGTCCGATTGGTGAGGGCTGATTAAAGTTTCACTTTATAAACTTAATCCAAATCGTTTTAATTCAATGAAAATCCCCTCTAATTGCTTTCCTTTATCCGTTAATGTGTACTCTACACGAGGCGGAACTTCTGGATATACTTTTCTCGTTATAATCCCTTGAGACTCTAGTTCTTTTAGTCGAAGCGATAATGTTTTCGGACTAATCCCGTCCATTGATTTTTGTAAATCACTAAAGCGCAATGTTCCTTCGATAAGAAGGTCGCGAATGATTAAAAACGTCCATTTTGTACGAATTACATCAAGCGTTTTAGCGATAGGACAAGGTATGCCAGGTAAACCTTTCGTTAATTCAACTGAATCTATATTGTTCATGGAACTAGCCTCCATAAAAATTTTTTGAATGAATTTGCTTTATAGTATCACAAAACTATACTTTTGGTAACTATATGAAAAAAATATCACTACTTCCATAAAGGAAGTTAGTGCATATACAATAGCAATACGAAATACAAAGGGGTTAAGATGAGGAGGAGGTGATTTTCATGGGGATAAAAAAGTTGGTTGGATTTCTTAGTTTGTTTGTTGTTTGCATTGCACTTGTAGCATGCGGCGTGGAAGAAAAAACGGAAGTCCAGTTATTAAAAGAAATGCCCAAGCCAAAAGCAATGACAATTGATCCCTCACTAAGTAAAAAAGAAGCGACAGAGATGGTTCATGCAGCGCAGCGTTTTTATGCATTTTGGGATACAGGTAAAGAGGAACTTATTCCGCAGACTGTTACTGAAAAATTTTTCGATAATACATTGCCGAAAGGGCGACCACAAGGCACGGAAGGATTAAAGTTTGCGGCACAAAACTTTCGTAAAGTTGTTCCTAATATACATTGCGAGATTGAAGATTTATTAGTCGTTGGGGATAAAGTAACAGCTCGTCTTTCTTTTACAGGCACTCATAAGGATAAGAAAATCAATTTTTTTGCAATTGATATTTTACATGTGGAAGACGGAAAGATAACGGAAGACTGGCATTTAGAAGATAATCTTACGCTGAAACAACAACTTGGGTTAATAGCTGAAGAGTAAATTATATAGGGGAGAGAAAAGCGATGAAAAATATATTCATTATAAATGGACATGAAAAATACGGTACGAAAGAAGGACGTTTAAATAGAACGTTAGTTGATTATATGGTAACGGTATTAAGTGAGAAGAACCATGTGAAAACAACAACGATTCAAGATGGTTATAGTATTAAAGAAGAACAAGAGAAGTTTTTATGGGCTGATGTTGTAATTTATCAAACGCCGATTTACTGGTTTAGTGTACCAGGGTTATTTAAAACGTATATGGATGAAGTATATGAATACGGTTTGTTCTTTAAAGGTGCTGATGAATATGGAACAGGTGGTTTATTAAAAGAGAAAGCGTATATGTTTTCTACAACTTGGAACGCACCGGAGAAAGCATTTGGAGATAAGACGAAGTTCTTTGAAGGGGAAAGTTTAGAGTCAGCGCTTAGCCACTTACACCGCGTGCAAAAGTTTCTTGGCATGAGTCCGTTAAAGAGCTTTGCTTGTTATGATGTGGTGAAGAATCCGGATATTGAACAATATTTATTGAACTTGAAAGATCACTTAGATGGAGTAATTAAATAATATTTTGTATCTGTATGTGAAGAAGGTGCTACTAGGGATGTAGTACCTTCTCTTTTATGAAATACGTTGAAAGTCTTTACTTATACAGGACTGTTTTAGTTTTTTTGATTTGATTAAACGTTTAATATCAGAAATGTTATCGTATGAAAGCTGAGTGTGATAATAGTTAATGTACTCAAGTAATGCAAAAATATAAATAAATAGAGTGAATGATAGCCCACCTAAAGGTAAGTGTGGATACCAAATTACAAAATCAATAGTAAACGTAATAACTCCTGTGATAACGAATGCTATATTTATCTTTTTAAGTATTTTTAAATATTGAATCACCCTAATAGGTGTAACAGATGTTTTCTCTTTTTTTAGTCGTTTCCACTTTACGTACCAGTAAAGTGTTCCTTGTAATAAGATAAACTCTAAAAGAAGAAATGAGACCCAAAAAGAATATAGGGAATATAAATGTAACGTAGGATAAGCATAATTAAGTAAGTAGCTTGTGAAAATAAAAGTAATGACTGAAAATAACTCACCTGTGTATAGATAGGAAAGTCTTTTTTCTAGGGTGCGTTTCATGGTTCCTCTCCTTTTATCCCGCATTAATGGGCAGTGGGGATGAAAAAAACCCCCACTGATTAAAGTTTCACTTTATAATGACTCACATTTTAAGACATGGATGGCTGTATCCATAACTTCGCAAAATTTGCCCAGCCGAATGAATCAATTGTTACGTTTTTTAAAGAAGACGGGTATGTTTTTCTTTTTAAAACGTGATAGTTAAATAAAATGATGTGTTCTGCTTGTAAAAACTCTTCGATTTCATACATGAGTTCATAGCGCTTCTCTTTATTTTCTTCTAATAAAAAGGTATCAAGTAAACAGTTAATTTGGTTTTCATAGTGCGGGTCCATGAACCGATTTACGAAGCAACTTTTATTTTTAAATACATTTAAGAATGCAAGTTCATGATCAGCAGCAAATACTTCTCCCATGAAAATAATATCGGCGTGCTTATCGATAGAATGATCCATATAATCTGAAACGAGAAATGGGTGAAGCTCTACGTGTATTCCTAATTGTTCACAACGTTCCTTTAGGAAATATGCGTCATTTGCACTATCTTTAAATGCGAAGAAGTAAATATGTATTGTTTCTCCATTATAGGTGCTCTTTTTTAAATACTCTTTCGCTTTTTCTAAAGAGTAGGACCTTTTAGCAACTTGGCGGCTTCTTTCAGGGAAAAAGCTTGATGCGGCAATTGTTCGTCGGCCATCTATGCTATGAAGTATCGTTTCAACGTCATATATTTCTCTCCAAGCTTTTCGAAAGTACATGTCGTGATGAGGACCAGGTTTTGTAAAGTTGAAGCTAGCATAAATACAACCTATTTCTTCTATTTGTATATCATGTCTTTCATTTTCCTCTTCATTTGGTAGTTCATAATCAGCAGCGATTTGCACATGATCAGGAATACCCCAAAATTCAATACGGTCTAATAACGCGCGCTCTTTAAAATAATGGGTGAACGCTTCGAGTACGATATTGTCTTCAGAGTAATGAGCAAGTTTGAAAGGTCCAGTACCTATATAATGATGATTTTGAATACTAGCATCACGTGGCAAAATTGCTAATTGCATGGAACTTACATAGTGTAAGAAAAAAAAGTTGGGTTTTGCTAAATGGAATCGAATTTGCAGTGGTGATGGTGTTTCAATTTGAACAATTTCTTCTGTTAACCATTCGAAAGGAGAGTGAACTTGCTTTAATCGTTCAAATGAAAATTGTACATCTTTAGAAGTTAAAACTGTTTCGTTATGAAAATGTATATCCTTTCGTAAATAAAAGGTCCACGTAAGTCCGTCTTCACTTAATTCCCACGTATGTGCAATGTGTGGTTCCATCTTTTCAGTAACATCGTTATAAACGACTAACGTGTCAAAAATTTGACTCGTAAGATGGCTCTCTGTAGTTACAGCGACAAAGGCCGGATCTAATGGGAATATCTTTCTCGATATAGGAATTTTTAATATGTCGTACATATCATTTGAAGGTTCGTATCCAAAATGATGATGTAGTTTATTTTCTATCTTTTTTTGAAGTGCAAGAGGTAGGGGTTCTTTTAAAAGAAGAAAGATATCTTTTAATTTTTCTTGCGCTAACAGTTCATCTGTGTAGGATTCAATCGCTTCTACGAGACTATGTATAAATAGAATTTCCGTTTTATTCCCGCGGCCCCTCCCGGGAGTCCAGTGAATGAATCGCTCCTCGCTCATTTTCTTTAATAAAATTTTTACGTTTTTCGTACTGCAATATAAAACATCCGCTAATTCTTGTAAGCTATTTCGGATATGTTGTTGATCTTGTGCATGTAGTCTTAGTCTAATGTAATAGTCCATAATTTTCATATATACACTTCCTTCTATAATAAAAGGGGAAACTCTTTAGAATATTCTAACCTTTTTCTTCCTCTTTTTCAAAGTAAAATAAGTAAGCATAAGGAGGGGGAACAATGGGATTTTGGAGTATGCATCGAAATATAAAAATTAGAATTATAACTTCGTTTTTAACACGTGCTGTGTCCACGATGATTTTTCCATTTATGGCGATTTACTTTTCAATAAAGTTAGGTAGTGCGATTGCAGGTGCGTTATTACTCATTAATGTCATAGCTTCATTAGTAATTGGTTTATACGGTGGATATGTCGGGGATCGGCTCGGTCGTAAAAAGGTGATGATTATCGGTCAAAGTATACAAGTCATTTCCATCGCTTGTATGGGGGTTGCGAATTCAGATTATGTAGATTCACCGTGGCTAACATTTATATTTATGTTAGTGAATAGTTTAGGATCTGGACTTATGAATCCTGCGACAGAGGCGATGTTAATTGATGTGAGTACACCGGAAAACCGAAAAGTGATGTACAGCATTAACTACTGGGCAATTAATTTATCCATGGCGATTGGAGCGATATTTGGCGGATTACTATTTGAGAACTATAGATTACAATTGTTTATCGGATTAACAGTTATTGCAGTTATTACATTATATGTGATGGCAGTATATATGGAAGAAGTGTATGTAGCACGAAAAACGGTAGAGAAGAAAAATGTATTAAAAGATATGGCGGATAGTTATAAAGTCGTGATGAAAGATAGAGCGTTTTTAATTTTTTGTGCAGCAAGTATATGTACATTATCTTTAGAGTTTCAGGTTAATAATTATTTAGGGGTACGTTTGCAGAAGGAATTTGAAACGGTGCACTTTTTCTTTTGGAATGGTGTTACGTTTGATTTAACAGGTATTCGAATGATGAGCTGGATTTCAGCAGAGAATACAATTTTAGTTGTGTTATGTTCGGCGCTTCTTATTAAAATGCTGAAACGCTTCAATGATTTGAAAATCTTATATGTAGGTTTATTCATTTATACGATTGGCTTTACAATACTCGGAACGAGCAATAGTTTATGGATCTTATTAATCGCAGGGCTTTTCCAAACGGTAGGAGAGATGATGTATGTGCCTGTACGTCAATCTATTATGGCAGATATGGTGCCGAATGAGGCGAGAGGTTCTTATATGGCGATTAACGGGATGGTATTTCAGGTAGCAAAAATGAACGGGGCATTAGGTGTTATGATAGGCTCATTTCTTGCATCTTGGGGCATGAGTGTTCTGTACTTTATCGTTGGTATGAGTAGTATTTTATTATTTATGAAGGCGATAGGGAAAGAGAAGTATGAGGATGAGAGAGAGGTTTCTCAGATTGGGTAAAACTATATAAAAAGCGAACGAACTAGACTCGCTTTTTATATAATTTTTAGAACGGATCAACTTCAGCTAAATTTGGAGTAGTGTTAGGCTGTAGCAAAAGATTTTTTAACGTTCCTACTTCAGAAAGAGCTACTAATATGTAGCCACTAATTAGTACAATAAGCCCAATGACGCGTAACGTTTGTAAACTCACTTCATTATTATTCGTTTCTGTTGGATTTGGGGGCGTTGAAGGTGGATTGTTATTCATAAATAAGGCTCCCATCTTTTGTATTCATATATGTGTAAAATCATTAGTTAACTTATGGATAGGAATTGTATGGTCATTTTTACTATATGAGAACTGCCTATGAAAAGTGATTAGAAATTTGGGGGCGGGAAAAGGGTAGAAACCAAAAGATCATTAAAACTGAACTTTTGGTTTCTATCCTTTTATTTATCCCGCGCTATTTGTGGAAGCCGGATTTCGTGAAAACACCCGGTTGGTAAGAAGTAATAATCAGTGGGAGATGAACAAAACCCCACTGATTAAATTTTTTTCATACAAATAAAATGAAGTTAACCAAAGTAGTTACTCTAATATACGCAATGATTCTTCAATAAACGCTGGGATATCCTCTGGTTGTCTACTTGTTACTAGCTGATTTTGGCATACGACAACCTTTTTGTCATGAAAATGTCCACCGGCATTTTTCAAATCGACCGCAATGGATTTATATCCAGTCACATCGCGTCCTTCAAGTGTTTGTGCAGTGATGAGTAGCTGAGGTCCATGACAAATAGCGAAAACAGGTTTTTTCGCATCCATAAATGCTTTGCTAAAGCGAACAAAACGTTCATCTGCACGAAGTATATCTGGGGAAAATCCGCCTGGTATGAAGAGGGCATCAAAGTTCTCTGGAGAAACATCATCAATATTTTTATCAATCACGACTTCACTTTTTCCTTGTTTACCGTGTACCGTTTTACCTTTGTCCATTTCAATAGTTGTTAATTCATATCCCTTTTCATTAAAAGCTCCTACTGGCTCTGTGTATTCTGTGTCCTCGAAATAATCCGTTATTAAAATAGCAATTTTTTTACTCATTCTAATCCGCTCCTTACATTATATTATCGGTTTCAGAATCATCCTTGAGCAATGTCTTTTATAAAGTGAAACTTTTAATTCATATTTTTTCATTCCCTCCAGTTTCTTTGCCCTGTTACTTTAATACATACCCTTTTTATTAAGACGTAAACATGCATTATCGTTTTTGTATGTAAAAAGCATAACTATCAGTTGTTTGGATAATTCTTATTTGAGGAAGAAAAATAAAAAAGCCAAGGAGATAATTTGTTTTCTCCTTGGCTTTTAAGATGATTTTTTTTTTGTTAAAATGCGGAAATTCGTTGCTTCGTTTTTGGTATAATAATAAATTTGATCCAGAGTAACCCGATAATCATAATGATAAGGCTATGTAAAAATTGAACTGTAGCAATGAGTATAACACTTGAAAATACAATGAGTTGAATGCTTAGTAATATAAAGATTAAGTGAAGAAATTGATTCATTCGTTTTTCAGTATCAATTGGATATAATGCTACAATAATATTTCCTGAAAAATATTTCCACAGGGAACGTAGCTGCATCGAAATCATATATAGGACGATGTAGGCGATAGCGCCTTTTACGTATATGTTTGGTATAAAATATAAGGCGAAGGCACCGATTACTCCTAAGCGAATATATATACCGAAATAATCATTCCCGCGTAAAAATGCGAGTGTATGTAAATAGAAGAAAGTTGCTCTTTTTTTATGTAATAAAGGTTCAATCCAATTTGTAAGCCATTTTCTTTTATTTACTTGCTTATTCAGTTGCGGAACATCGGTGAAAATGCTAGCAAATTGATAAAAACGAACGTTCATTTTTTCTTCTTGTTCAATTATGTAATCCCACGGTATTCGTTTTGTAGGCTGTTTTTTCGTATATAGAAGTAGGAAAGCAAGTAGTAAGAGCAATCCGCCTAATATGAGAACATGTGCTGAGTAAAACAGCATGTAAATGATTAAGGCGTTACAAGCAATACGAATAATGAACCATATATTTTTTTCATGACTATCACGCCACATCCAATGTGTATATATATTCCAAGCTTTCATAATCATTAAAACGATAAAGATTGTACATAAGAAAGGTACCGTTACTTGTAATGATTGCAGGGCAAGTGGAACGAGAATCAAGAATGTGAATAATAATGGGAAAAGCTGAATGATGTAATTGTATAGAAGAGATTTTTTAAAATAAGATGTTAGTTTCTCTTCTAATGCAAGCAAATAGACAGCATCAGGTTTTTGAATAAATGTACGGATCGGGCATCTCGTTATAATGAATGTAAGTACAATCGTGATGAGTAGTAAAGCTATTCCTTTAGAAGGAGATGCTTTTAGAAACTGAGCATAGTAGTATGCGCCAACGCATGAAATAAAGATAAAGCTATATAGTAAACCGTTAATCATACGTGCAAAGTATGTAATGATATTTTGCATATGTTGTTGGAAGCGACTGCTCCATAGTGATTCGATTGACATGTTTTTCACCTCTTTGTTCTATTATATATGTTTTATAAAAGAAAAAACGAGCAAATTGCGTTATGCAACTTGCTCGTTTTCCTTTTCGTTATTTTTTTTCTGATCACGATTCATTAATGGATAGAAGGCAAAACCAATTACGAATAAACCAATTCCGAGAAGGAACGTTTTTATATCGGATGCACCGGTTTTAATAACCCATAGTGCATAGCAAAGTGCGATCACTGCGACTATACCATCTGTAATTCTTGCCCGCATTTCATTTTTATATGTTTCACCAGTTGCGACTAGTTTTAACTGGAAGATTGGTGAAACGAGATATGGAATGAGGTAGGCCAGTGTTGATACGGTAATAACGAATGTATAAGCTTCCGCAATAGTTCCTGATAATGTTGAGAATAAGAACACTTGCGACATAATGTTTGTTAATCGTAATGAGTAAATTGGACTTCCTTTTTTATTTGTTTTTGTGAAGAAGGAAGGGAAGAAACCTTCTTTTGCTGCTTGATACGGTACTTCTGAGCTTAATAAAATCCAGCCTAATATAGAACCGAATAGGGAAGTAAGAGCAAGTAATGCCATCAGTTTCCCACCGCCATGACCCATTGCAGCGTTTAATGCATCTGCTAATGGACGTTCAGAAGCTTGTAATTTATCAACGTGAAGTACACCCATTGTTAAAATTGTAATTCCTAAGTAAATCGCAACTGTAATAAGTAATCCTGCAACTGTTGCGCGTTTTACTGTTTTAGGAGAGGTAGCACGGTTTGATAAAAGTACTGCCGATTCAATTCCGATAAATGCCCAAAGCGTTGTAAGAGCAGCTAAGTTTACTTGTGAAAGTAGGCCGTGTGATACACCTGATTTATCGATCATCGGTGTGTACCATTGTCCAAACTTAGAAGCTTCGAATGCAAATAACGTAACGACGATGAATAAAAGGAATCCAGTTACTTTCGTTGTTGTTGCTAAGAAGTTTAGCTTTCCAGCTCCGCTTACACCGTTTGTTAATATAATATGAGTTCCCCAAAGTAAGATGGAACAAATCGTAAATGTAATTAGTTTTCCGACTTCTATGTTAAAAGAACCGATTGAAAATAGTAGTCGCGTATCTTTCATAATTGGGAAGAAGAGTGATAAATATCCCGCGAAAGACGTAATAATGGCAACGTTACTTGCCCAGTTTGCAACCCAATATCCCCATACCATACTGAAACCAGCCATTTTTTTCTTTTTTGGTGATGAGAATAAAGCATATGCATGACTTTGTGGTCCTGTCGTTAAATCAGGACGACGAATTGCTAAATTACCGAAAACAAGAGCTAGCATTAAAACACCAAACCCTGTTGTTAACCAAGCTAAAGTGACACCGAGAGGGCTTGCTGTTTGTGCCAACGTACTTGGCACCATGAAAATCCCAGCGCCAACCATGTTACCGACAACGAAAGCTGTTAGTACCCAAAAGCCCCATTTTTTTTGTTGCATAGAAAATACCTCCAAAGTTAGTATAACCAAGTCAAGCGAGGAGATATGTATGTCTTCTTAGTAGAGAAGAGAAGTCCCAAACAAAACAAAAAAAGCACGTAATTTGCCGCTACATGCTTTCTATCTTATAAGAAACCCACGACATACCTCTCGATAGCTCTCCACAAACGAAACGTTTCGTTTGTGACAGTTCTGCACTTATTAAATGCAGACCCAGCAAGCGTGCATGGTGGACACGGGCTTACTTCGGCAATCATTCCTTTCTCATTCCTTCATCAATGCCACTACATCTCCTGAAATGATACTCTTAATGACTGCAACCTCTACCTCACCGAGATACGAATGAGGATTTAAATATTAAATTAACGTCTTTAAGAGTAACAAATGAATTTTTATACGTCAATGGATATAGTAATAATCAGATTATAGAGAAGAGTTAGTCATTAGGGATGAATAATTATTTGATATAAAAAGAAGCTGATCTAAAACTAGATCAGCTTCTACATATAAGATTAAACTAAGTTTAATACTGTTACTTTTTCACGTGTCATAGACTCAAGGCTCTTACGAATACCTTGTGCACCCATACCTGAACCTTTTACACCGATGAATGGGAAGTGGTCAGGGCCGCGCTCTGTGCGTCCGTTAATTTGAACAGAACCAGTTTCGATTTTGTTAGCAATTGCAAATGCTTTGTTAATGTCTTTTGTGAAGACACTTGCTTGTAAGCCGAACTCTGATTTGTTAGCAATTTCAATTGCTTGCTCATCTGAAGAAACACGGATGATTGGAAGGATTGGGCCAAATGGCTCTTCCCAAGCAACTTTCATTTCTTCTGTTACGTGGTCGATTAATGTTGGGTAAATTAAGTTACGCTCACGTTTGTTACCGATAACAATTGTTGCACCTTTTTCTACAGCGTCGTCAACTAAACCTTGAACGAAGTCAGCAGACTTGTCGTCGATTAATGGAACGATTGTGCTATCTTGTTCTGGAGATCCAACTGATAGTTCAGCTACTTGCGCTTTTAATAAGCTAACAAGCTCGTCTGCTACGTTTTCGTGTACAAGTACACGTTTAATAGCTGTACAACGTTGACCAGAGTAAGAGAATGCACCGCTTACGATATGGTTTGCAGCATCTTGTAAGTCAGCATCTTCACGAACGATACCAGGGTCTTTACCACCAAGTTCTAATACAAGTGGAATCATCGCAGCTTTTTTCGCTAAATGTTTACCTGTGTTTGTACCACCTGTGAACGATACCATATTGATGCCTTCGTGTTCTACTAAGTAGTCACCAATTACAGAACCGCGTCCTGTCGCTACGTTTACAAGACCTTTTGGAAGGCCAGCTTTATGAAGCGCTTCAACCATTTTAATACCGCTAATTGCACCTTGAGTTGCTGGTTTGAAAATAACAGCGTTACCCATAATTAATGCTGGTGCAAGTTTTGCAGCAGATAAGTTTACTGGGTAGTTAAATGGTGCGATTGCTAATACAACACCAAGTGGTGCGCGTTGGATGATCGCAAGTTTAGATTTCGTTCCACCAGGGAAGCTATCGCCCATCATGCTTTCTCCGTGCATATGAAGAGCTTCTTCAATTGTGTAACGAATGAAATCAGCTGTACGAACAACTTCTTTCTTCGCATCTTTATATCCTTTACCGACTTCTTTCATAATGATATCGGCAATTTCATCTTGCATATTTACGAGCTCATCAGCCCATTTATATAAATATTTTGCGCGATCTTGTAGAGAAGCTTCTGCCCATGATTTTTGAGCTTCTTTTGCAGATGCAATTGCTTCATCTACTTCTCCGCGAGTAATTGCTTGTACTTGTCCAATTACTTCGTGTAAGTATGGAGATGGAATTTCGATTGTTTCTCCTGAAGAGCTTTCTCTCCATTCTCCGTTTAAATAAAATTTGTACGTATTGCTAGTTGTCATGATTAGTCCTCCTAAAATAGCAACTTGTAAGAGTGAGTATAAGGTGATTGTAGGGTGTTTGATAACATTTTTCAAATGAAATGTTTGTGAAAACGATTTCTTATTCTTTTTTTATTTTGTATGCCCTTTCTTACAGAACATTCCCTTATTTCAAAATGATGTAGCGTATATTTTTATTCGGTGTGTAAAAAAACAATTGACAGAATACTCAATAAAGTTGTAAGATTATAAATGGAAAATAAATGAAGGGGGTGTGCGTAATGATTGTAATCGTAAATGTAATGGGCTTAGCTCTGTTAAATGGCAGAAAACATTCATATCATTACGCAACCCGTACGGCTATATAGGGCATCTTTGTCTTATAAAAAGCGTGCGTTGCGTATATCGTAACGTACGCTTTTATGCATTCCTGTGCATATCGTCAAGCGGCGGTATGCTTTTTTTTGTTTTCCATGTTACTATATAAAACTTTGGAAGGTGGAAAAATGTGATGAGATTGTATGGGTTACGAAATGTAAATGTGAGGGGTCTGGATAGTGGATAAAGAAATGAGAGGGAAACGAGCACGAGAAGGGAGAGGTTACATTGTTATCAGTATTACTAAAGTTAAAATGGTTTTTTAAAGAGCATTGGAAGAGATATAGTATCGCCATTGGAGCTCTTTTAATTGTAAATATAGTTGAAGTTATTCCCCCGAAAGTGTTAGGGGTTACGATTGATAACATAAAAACAGGAACGTTATCGAATGAAGCAATTATGCAATCTATTCTTATTTTAATAGGGGTTACGATCGTTGGATACGGTCTCACTTTTGTGTGGCAACATCAATTGTTTGGAGGGGCATTCGTACTGGAGAAGACGATGCGCTCTAAATTTATGGGGCATTTACTTAAAATGACACCGACGTTTTATCAAAAGAATCGTACTGGTGATTTAATGGCGCGAGCGACAAATGATTTAAAAGCAATCGCTATGACAGCTGGTTTCGGTATATTAACGCTCGTGGATTCGAGTTTATATATGCTGACGATTGTCTTTATGATGGGATTTACAATTAGTTGGGAGCTTACATTTGCGGCACTTATACCGCTTCCGATTATGGCGTATGCGATGAATATATATGGAAAGAAATTGCATGAAAGATTTACAGTTGCGCAAGATGCGTTCGGTGATATGAACGATAAAGTATTAGAATCGATCGCTGGCGTGCGCGTTATTCGTGCATACGTACAAGAGAATGCAGATCAGGAAAGATTTCATCATTTAGGAGATGACGTCTACGAAAAAAATATGAAGGTAGCTAGAATCGATGCATTATTCCAGCCAACTGTAAAAATGCTTGTCGGTCTTAGTTATTTAATCGGTTTAGTGTATGGCGCGTATCTTGTATTTCAATCAAAGGTGACGCTTGGTGAACTCGTTTCATTTAACGTGTATTTAGGGATGATGATTTGGCCGATGTTTGCAATTGGCGAATTAATCAATGTTATGCAACGAGGAAATGCATCATTAGACCGTGTGAATGAAACGTTAGCGTATGAACCAGATGTAAAGGATCCGAAAAATCCAAAGCTTGTACAAGAGCCGGATTATATTCAGTTTGATGACGTTACCTTTTCATATCCTTCATCAACTGAAACAAATTTAAAAAAGGTTTCATTTACATTAAAACAAGGGGAAACGCTTGGGGTTGTTGGAAAAACAGGAAGTGGAAAAACGACACTTGTACGTCAGCTTCTTCGTCAATATCCACTTGGAGATGGGGATATTGCAGTCTCTGATGTGACGTTAGATAACATAACGAATGAAAATGTACTCGGGTGGATTGGGTATGTACCTCAGGAACATATTTTGTTCTCAAAAACAGCGAGGGAAAATATTTTATTCGGGAACCGAGAAGCGACGGAAGAAGAACTCGAGAAAGCGATTGAAATTGCGGCGTTTACAAAGGATTTAGAGTTTTTACCAGAAGGGTTAGAAACGCTCGTTGGAGAGAAGGGTGTTTCTTTATCGGGAGGGCAAAAACAAAGGATCTCGATTGCGCGAGCTGTGATTCAAAATCCAGAAATTTTAATTTTGGACGATTCGTTATCAGCTGTGGATGCTCGTACGGAAGCAGCGATTATTGAAAATATAAGAACAGAAAGAAGCGGAAAGACGACGATTATTACAACGCACCGTTTATCAGCCGTACAACATGCAGATTGGATTCTCGTTATGGATGAAGGTGGAGTAATGGAAGAGGGTACGCATGATCAGCTTATTAAAAGCGGGGGCTGGTATGCTGAGCAGTTTGAAAGACAACAAGGAGAAAATGAAAGTGAAAGTGCGGATAGTGGGGTGAAAATATGAGCGTTTCAAAACGATTGTTTCAATATGCGATGAAAGTGAAAGGGACGATTTTTGCAGCGATGCTAATGTTATTTATTTTCGTTATCGCAGAGCTTGCTGGTCCTTTCGTCGCAAAAACGATGATTGACGATCATATCGTTGGAATAGAGAAACCTTGGTATGAAACAGAAAAGAGTGAAGAGGCTGTTCCGTATAACGGTACCTTTTATAAACGAAGTGATCGCTTTGAACAAGGTGAGAAAAAAGGAAAAGAAGTACGCGTGATGCAAGTCGGTTTTCAATATTACTTTGTGCCGAATAAAGTGAATGCTGAAGGATCACGTACTGTAAAAGGTGATATGATTACCGTTCAAAATGGTAAGGCGGTGCAAGTGTATAAAGCGAAAGCATTAACGAAAGAAGAAGTATTTGCGTTTTATAAACCAGAAATAAACCGTCTACTTCTACTTGGTGGTGGGTATTTCGCTTTATTAGTAGTCGTTTCATTATTTGCATACGGAAAGCAATTTTTCTTACAGAAGGCAGCGAACAAAATTATTCAAATTATGAGGGAAGACGTCTTTTCTCATATTCAAACGTTGCCGATTCGGTATTTCGATCATTTACCAGCAGGGAAAATTGTATCGCGTGTCACGAATGATACGGAAGCCATTCGGGATTTATACGTAACGGTGCTTGCGACATTCGTTTCTAGTATCATTTATATTATCGGGATATTCGCTGCGCTATTTTTACTCGACGTAAAATTGGCGACGTTATGTTTACTTATCATCCCGATTTTAATCGTTTGGGCAATTCTTTATAGAAAGTACGCGTCTGTATACAATCATAAAATGCGTTCGCGTTTATCTGATATTAACGGAACAGTGAATGAATCCATTCAAGGAATGCCAATTATCCAAGCGTTCCGTCAAGAGCGTGAAACGAAAAAAGAGTTTGAAGAATTAAATGGTGATTATTTTAAGTATCAAAATAAAATTTTGAATTTAAATGCAGCAACTTCGCATAACTTAGTGTCTGTATTAAGAAATATCGCTTTCACAGGTGTGATTTGGTATTTCGGTGGAGCTTCATTAAGTGCTTCAGGCGTCATTTCGCTAGGGATACTGTATGCGTTTGTTGATTATTTAACACGATTGTTCTCACCGATTACAAATATGGTAAATCAACTCGCTAACTTAGAACAATCGCGCGTTGCATCAGAACGTGTTTTTGAATTGTTAGAGGAAAAAGGGGAAGCGGTAGAAGAGGAGCGTATGCCTCGCTTACAAGGAAATGTGAAGTTTGATAATGTGTCGTTTTCTTATAATGGAAAAGATGAAGTGTTAAAAAATATTTCTTTTGAAGCGAAACAAGGCGAGACAGTAGCGCTTGTCGGTCATACTGGATCAGGAAAAAGTTCCATTATGAATGTACTCTTTCAGTTTTATGAGTTTGAAAAAGGGAAGCTTACGATTGACGGTCACGATGTAAAAGAGATGCCGAAACAAGCAACTCGTGAACATATGGGAATCGTACTGCAAGATCCTTTTTTATTTAGCGGAACGGTCGCTTCTAATGTAAGCTTAGAGAACGAAAAAATTTCGAAAGACCGCATCGTAAAAGCATTACGCGATGTTGGTGCTGAAAGATTTGCGAACAATATAAATGAAGAAATTACGGAGAAAGGAAGTACACTTTCAACCGGAGAACGTCAGCTTATATCGTTTGCTAGGGCACTTGCTTTTGATCCGGCCATTTTAATTTTAGATGAAGCGACATCTAGTATTGATACAGAGACAGAAGCGATGATTCAACAAGCGCTAGAAGTTGTGAAAAAAGGGAGAACGACATTTATTATTGCTCACCGACTTTCAACAATTAAAAGCGCAGATCAAATTATTGTGCTTGATAGAGGAACGATTTTAGAAAAAGGCTCTCATGATGAGCTCATGAAAAAGCGCGGGCGTTATTACGATATGTACAAAACGCAAATGGAAGGCAATCAGAGCGCTTAATAGGTATGGAGGAGAACTTGTGATTTTCACAAGTTCTTTTTTTAGTGAATCAGGGTAGTTAAATAAGAAGTATTGTTTTACCTTTTTCTTTATAAATGCTATATTAAAAAATGTTACTTATTTTTTGTATGTAGCGTTATTTTCCCCTTTTGTTTGATTATGAAGAAAAAGGATAAACTAAATAAGAACATTTTCATTGAAAAATTGTTCAAGATTGCATACAATCAATATAGTTTTTAAATTCCTATCAGAATACTTGGAGGATTACCATCATGAAAAAATTATTTTCAGTACTTGCAGTAACTACATTAGCGATCGGGATTGTAGCGGGCTGCGGTAAAGAAGAGAAAAAAGATACAGCTAGTCAAGATGCGTTACAAAAGATAAAACAAAGTGGTGAACTTGTAATTGGAACAGAAGGTACATATCCACCGTTCACATTCCACGATTCAAGCAATAAATTAACTGGATTTGATGTTGAATTAGCAGAAGAAGTTTCAAAACGTTTAGGGGTAAAACCTGTGTTTAAAGAAACACAATGGGATAGCTTACTTGCTGGTCTAGATGCAAAACGTTTCGACATGGTTGCAAATGAAGTTGGTATTCGTGAAGATCGCCAAAAGAAATATGATTTCTCTAGCCCATACGTTTCATCTTCAGCGGTATTAGTTATTGCAAAAGATAAAGATAAACCTGCTACTTTTGCTGATGTAAAAGGATTAAAAGCAGCACAATCTTTAACAAGTAACTATGCAGATATTGCTAAGAAAAATGGCGCAGAAATTACGAATGTAGAAGGCTTTAGCCAAGCAGCAGAATTATTAAACACTGGCCGCGTTGATTTCACAATTAATGATAAATTATCAGTGTTAAACTACTTAGAAACGAAAAAAGATGCAAAAATTAAAATTGTAGATACAGAAAAAGAAGCGTCACAAAGTGGATTCTTATTCCGTAAAGGTAGCGACAAGCTAGTACAAGAAGTAAATAAAGCGTTAGAAGATATGAAAAAAGACGGTACGTATGACAAAATAGCGAAAAAATGGTTCGGTGAAAATGTATCTAAGTAGTGCGTTGGTTTCAGATCGATTGTCTACTTGGATAGATATTATGCAGTCTTCCTTCATGCCTATGCTGAAGGAAGCTGTGTTTACGACAATTCCATTAACGCTTATTACATTTATTATCGGGATTATACTTGCGACGTTAACGGCGCTTGCACGTATTTCAGGTAGTCGTATTTTACAATGGATTGCACGTATCTATGTATCTATCATTCGCGGAACGCCACTTCTTGTACAGTTATTTATTATTTTCTATGGTCTTCCAACTCTTAATATTGAAGTTGAGCCATATACAGCAGCAGTTATTGGATTTTCATTAAATGTCGGTGCATATGCATCTGAAATTATTCGTGCTTCTATCCTTTCAATCCCGAAAGGACAGTGGGAAGCAGCTTATACAATTGGAATGACGTATCCGCAAGCGCTAAAACGAGTTATTTTACCGCAAGCGACACGCGTATCCATTCCGCCGCTTTCGAATACATTTATTAGTTTAGTGAAGGATACTTCATTAGCATCGTTAATTTTAGTAACAGAAATGTTCCGAAAAGCGCAGGAAATTGCGGCAATGAACTACGAGTTTTTAATTGTTTATTTCGAAGCAGGTCTAATTTATTGGGCAATTTGCTTCTTATTATCTATCGTGCAACAAATATTAGAAAAACGTTCAGAACGTTACACTCTAAAATAACCCTTTCATAAAAGGAGTTTTTGTTTTTATGATTTCAATTCAACATTTACAAAAAAGTTTCGGAGATAATACCGTACTAAAGCATATAGATTTATCAGTTGAGAAGGGAGAAGTTGTTGTTATTATCGGACCATCTGGATCTGGTAAAACGACATTCTTACGTTGTCTCAACGTGCTAGAAACGCCGAATGCTGGTAGTATTCGTGTCGGTAATAAAGAGCTCGACTTCTCTCAAAAAGTATCGAAGAAAGATATTGTTAACCTTCGTACACAAACAGGTATGGTATTCCAACACCATAATCTATTTCCGCATTTAACAGCACTTCAAAATGTCATGGAAGGGCTCGTTACAGTGAAAAAGATGGGGAAAGAAGATGCGAAGAAGAAAGCAAACTATTTCCTTGAAAAAGTTGGTCTTGCGGATAAAGTAGACTTATATCCGTTCCAATTATCAGGCGGACAACAACAGCGCGTTGGAATTGCTCGCGCGCTTGCGATGGAGCCGGAAGTGTTACTATTTGATGAGCCAACGTCAGCGCTTGATCCTGAACTCGTTCAAGAAGTTCTGAAAGTAATGAAAGAACTTGCGAAAGAGGGCATGACGATGGTGATTGTAACGCACGAAATGCGCTTTGCACATCAAATTGCGAACCGCGTTATTTTCATGGATGGCGGTGTCGTTGTCGAACAAGGTACACCAGAAGATGTATTTACAAATCCAAAAGAAGAACGCACGAAGAAGTTTTTACAAATGTTGCAATAAAGTGAAACTTTAATCAGTGGGGGTTTTCTTCATCCCCCACTGATTATCAGCCCTCACCAATCGGACTTTTATGGGCAGTTGATTCCCCGCCTAACTTCTTCGCTTTCGCTGAATTTTGAGGTGGGGGTCTTACTGCCCATTAAAGCGGGATAAACTAAGGAAGGTCTCAAGGCATATGCCTTGAGACCTTTTTGCCATATATATTTATTTTTGGAATCCGCCAAGGCTTTGCTCAGCCATTGCAACTAGACGTTTTGTAATTTCTCCACCAACTGAACCGTTAGCGCGAGCCGTAGAATCTGCTCCTAATTGTACACCAAATTCTTGAGCGATTTCGTACTTCATTTGATCGATTGCTGCTGTTGCACCTGGTACTACTAATTGATTGTAAGAACTTTGGTTTGCCATAGGAATATATCCTCCTTAGAGTTATAAAAATTTTTTTTGGTTGGACTAGCTGGATTTGAACCAGATTATCGCCCCGTTTGGCGCTAATCCATCGGTAATTAAGTTTGTACTCATAGTATGGATGTTACCTAGAAAGATATACGAAATAATAATTTGTAAATTTTGTAAAAAAATCTTAGTGGTTTCGTAAATTATGAAATAAGAGTAATCGTTGTATTTTTTAGAAAGAAGGCTAAACTAAGAGCGATTTGAAATATGTTTTTGTATCCCGCTAGTTGGGGGCAAATCATTCACTTCTTATTTATGACTTACTACATGTATAGTTCTATTTTGAGTAGGGGTAGGATAGAACGCTCCTATGCACGGCTAGATGCTCTCTTCAATCAACTTGTAAATGATAACGTATGGAGGAATCGTGATGGGAATTTGCCCGCTTTGCAACGCATTAGAATCACAAACATATTCTTGTCAAAATTGCGAAGGTATACTCCAAGATTATGGGAAAACTGTAGATTACATAGACGATTATAGTGCGTATATGGATCAAGAATTATTAAGTGCAGTAGATGGTTTAACACATAGTAATTCACAAGAATACTGCAATCATGTTTTTTATTGCGGGATGTGTAACGTGGAAACAGAAGTTGTAGTGAAACTTGTGTAAATAGAAAACTTCCACCTTATGAATGAGGTGGAAGTTTTTGTTTTCGTATTTGTGAGTGAATCATAGGGGAAGGGATATGTTCGGTGTTTGATGGAGTTCCGGATTTTATTTGAGACATTTTTTCTTTTGCATCGCGCAAAGAATGTTCAGTTAAGTAGATGGCATATTCGTAAAATAATTGGCGCGTCAGTTCACTTTGTTCTTTTAACTTTTCATCTTGGAATACAGTCCGCCCAGGTTTAGAGTTTGCTTCAAAGAGCCACGGGTTTTCCTGCGTGTCTAAACCGATATCAAAACCAATTTCTCCAATATTTCCGGTTACTTGTTCATCGAGCGCGTAACTGATTTGTAAGGCTGTATGTTTTAATTTATTTTCAATTTGAACTTGTTTCGTTGAATCAGGAAAAAGCTCTTGCAGTAATTTTGTATCACCACCGCTATTTACATGTGTTGTTAAACTACCTTTGCCAGCAATTTTTGCAACGATTGCACTGACAATCCATTGACCGAAATGATTTTTATTTGTATGAATGCGGAAATCAACCGGTTGCCCATCGAAGCGAAGTAAGGAAATACCTTGTTGTACGATAAACTTTTTTAAATCATGTCCTTTTAATACATGGTTCAGAAGCGTTTCTAATGATTGATACTTTCTTAGTTTGTTTTCTTCATTTTCGCGATAACGACAGTAGTAGCAATTCTCTGCTTGAGAATAAAATAGTTGATGAATATTTCTACCGAAGCTGCCGTGAATGGGTTTCATGTAAATCGATTTATACGTACCGAGAAATCGTTCTACTTGTTCGAAGTTTTGAAATGTTTCTGTGTTTGGTAAGAATGGCATAATGGATTCATCTTTCATAAGAAGTTGATGCACTTCCCATTTATTAAAAAATCCTGGATTAAACCACGGAATAGCATAGTCATGCTCTAATTTTCTTTTTGCTCTTACGATCGGTTTATAATTTTCAGCTTTCCGATTTGGTAATCGGTCGTAAATGACATTCGGTAAAGGGACTTTTTTCTTAATCCATTGCCCTTCTTGAAAGAAATACCCTTCAATTGTTTCATCTTCCCAGTCTATATGTTGCACACCAAAAACGAATACAAATGGTCGCAAGGTGAATGGCGGCGTTAGTAACTCACCAAGAGAAGTTGAACGGTTTCCTAAAGGGTTAGAAGAGTCATCGTTAAAACCAGTTGTGAAAATCCCGATTAATGGTCCGAAAACAATAGTCTCATTTTGCGTGAATGCATGGATAGTAGTGGAATGAGGAAGCAAAAGCTTCTCTGCAATTTGTTGTCCGATAATGATTTCACGAGTAAAGGAATAATGAATTTTTACCTCTTCACTTGCAACATGGCGTACGCCGAAGGAAAGGGATGTAATCGGTGGTGTAATGGAAAAAATATAAGGTAAAGTAATACTATTTGGATGCTCATCTGAAATATTTAACGTATATATGTGCTCTTTCAAAATGGGTTTACCCCCTTTCATTATGGTGTGAAGCGGCTAAACTTTAGTGGTCCGTGATATATTTTTTCGGCTAATGCATCGCTATGACGAATGTAATGTTCGTACGGGGGAATCGTGTTGACATACATAAGCCAAATGGCCCCCTTTTGATCCATAATGGTGGAAAGCTCTAGCTCGAATAACGAAGAATAAGATTGATCTAATGTTTGGAACACTTCATTTATAATATCGTGTAAAGCGTCTTGTAATAATTGTACACCGGTACTAGATAGTACGTATTTAACTTTTGAAAATGAATGCAGCGAGGAATCATCTGTTGCCGAAAGTAAAAGTTGATTCGGAAATGAGCTTTTTTGTATAAATTGGCCAATAGCATTCCACTTCTGTTCTTTATTTTTTTGCAAAATGGTTCGAATATGGAGTGGGTATGTTAATTGATTAGGTGGCTGCAGCATAGTGTGGGTGATGTAACGTGCTGATCGTATATTAGATTTGTACCAAGATATAAATTCATCTGTTCGCTTGATTGGAGTAGAAGTATGATAGTCATCATTTATCGTATCGATATGAAACGTTTTGTTTTTGTAAGCGACCCGGTACAGACTTTCATTGGAATGTGTATGGGTAG
Source organism: Bacillus cereus group sp. BfR-BA-01379 (assembly GCF_022663605.1). Lineage (NCBI taxonomy): Bacteria > Bacillati > Bacillota > Bacilli > Caryophanales > Bacillaceae > Bacillus > Bacillus cereus group sp. BfR-BA-01379. The sequence continues at coordinate 20,388 of NZ_JAKUFT010000017.1, read as the reverse complement.
GACGTATAATAATATCTTTTGTTTTTAATAACAGTTTGAAAATGTTTTGGATTGTTGCTATTTCAAATTTTGGTATATAAGGAGATAATTTTTTATTTGTGAGAAATACATCATGTAGTTCGCTTAAGTCAATGAGTGTGTTATTTAAAAAGGTAGTGGTAGGACGGTTGTGTAATGAGTGAATAATTGACTTTGCTTTTTCGAAGTCTGTGTCCTCGTTAAAAGAAGAACGATCGTATATATAAGAAGGAATAGGGAATGTTTGCTCTTTCCATTTTCCTGTATCCGTATCATAAATCAGACCAGAGACAAGATCTGTTTTAGGATTAATACCAAATGGCGTAAACTGGGCAACGACATTATGATAAAGCCGAGCGCGTTTAGCGATTTCGGTGTAATACGTTTGCTCATAATGAGGGTGAGAAGTTAAAATACCGAGAACCAACGAAATCACTCCTTTACTAACAAAATGTTGGCACAATAGGCGAAGCTATATATTGCAAATACGTTTTTATACCATTATACTTTTGTCCGTATGATGATATGCTATAGTTTTGGAGAAGCGAAAGGTTGATTGTAATGAATATATGGTTAAGTATGTTAACGACGACAGGGCTCGGAGCAATTATTGGGGGATTCACAAATCATTTAGCGATAAAAATGTTATTTCGTCCGCATCGCCCTATTTATATTGGGAAGTTTCAAGTTCCATTTACACCAGGATTAATTCCGAAGCGCCGCGATGAGCTTGCTGTTCAATTAGGAAAAATGGTTGTCGAGCATTTGTTAACGCCAGAAGGAATCGGAAAGAAGCTAACAAATGAAGAGTTTCAAAAAGGCTTAATTCAATGGATGCAAGTAGAAGTGGATAAAGTAATGACGAATGAACAATCACTGCGACAAATGTTAGAGAAATGGAACGTAGCGCATGTAGAAAAAGAAGCAACCGAGAAAATCGAACATGTGATTACAGAAAAAATTCAGGCATTTTTAGAAGAGTACTATACATATACATGGGAACAGGCTTTACCTCATTCTGTTCATGAAAAAATAGAGAATGCGATTCCAAATGTTTCGGCGTTTATTTTAGATCGAGGAATTAATTTTTTTGAAAGTGAAGAAGGGAAAGCACGTCTTTCAAAAATGATTGATGATTTCTTTGCTTCTAGGGGAACGCTGCTTAACTTAGTCGGAATGTTTTTAGGGAATGTAAGTGTAGTGGATCGTGTGCAGCCAGAAGTTATTAAGTTTTTAGGGCAAGATGGCACAAAGCAACTTTTAACTGATGTACTGCAAAAAGAGTGGGAGAAGTTAAAAGGAAGAGATGTAAAAGAAGTAGAAACGTTTGTAGACAAAGAAATAATTGTAAGCTCTATATTGTCAGCGGTTAAAGTGGAGGAAACAGTGAGTAAGTTTTTAAACCAATCTGTGCAGCAAGTATGTGAGCCAGTTCGAGAAACAATCATGGAAAAGGTAGTCCCAAGTGCAGTAACGAAAGGCTTAAAGTGGGGGACAGAAAACGTAGCGAGTATATTAAACAATCTCCATCTTGCGGAAATTGTGCAGCAAGAAGTATCCACATTCTCAACAGAGAGACTAGAAGATTTAGTGCTATCCATTACAAAAAATGAACTAAAAATGATTACGTATTTAGGTGCCTTATTAGGCGGGATGATTGGACTCGTGCAAGGACTGTTATTGTTGTTTCTTAAATAATAAGATGAGTACATAGAAATAAAAGTGAAATTTCTTCACATCTCTTGCATAGTTTGATATGGTAAGTAGAGGTGCGTATGTAAATGCACTTAAAAGGCAGTGTGAGTGAAAAGCGCTAGCCTTCTAAAGGAGGAAAAATAAAATGACAAAAAACATTCATGATGTTGCATATGAATTACAAAAAGCAATCGCTGAAAACGAAGATTTCCAAACATTAAAAGCAAGCTACGCAGCAGTTCAAGGTGACGCAGCTTCAAAGAACTTATTCGATGAGTTCCGCACAATGCAACTTGGCCTACAACAAAAAATGATGCAAGGTCAAGAAATCACTGAGGAAGATAACCAAAAAGCACAAGAAGTTGTAGCTCGCATTCAACAAGACGCTAAAATCACAAAGTTAATGGAAACTGAACAACGCCTAAACATCGTTATCACTGACGTTAACAAAATTATCATGCAGCCACTTGAAGAATTATATAACGCGCAACAACAAGCGTAATAGTGGAAGACGCCCCTGTATAGGGGCGTCTTTTCTGTTTGTTATTTGTGGAAATACTCAGTCTCAATATTCTTCTCCTTCAAAAACTTTTCAATTTCTTTTTGCTTCCTACCATTCACTTTCTCAAATCGTTTTGTAAAAGAAAAATCAGTTTTGAATAAGTTGCCATCTTGCGCGATTTTGTCTAATTCTTGCTCTAGTTCTACTGAAAGTGCCGTAGATGCTGAAATGAATTCATACATTTCCTTCGAAGGCTGTTTGTAATCATCAGGGATCGTATTGTTACTAATAAAATCATGGAAATTCGCATCGTTTTGTTTTGCTAAATCTACAAGTTGTTGTAATTTCTCGCGGTCGGATTCCGTGACATTCTCGTCAGACATGGCTGACGAAAGTGGGACGATGTTTTCGTATAACTCTCCGCTATAATCTAAATACGTTTTTATATTTTGTTTCATTTCATCTTCATTAATCGTTTCATTCTTTTTTGAGGAAGTGAATATCGTTTCTGGAATTTTAATCGTTACATCTTTAATAGATTGTACATCGTTTTCTTCCTTAGGTTGTACACTGTTTGAACAAGCTGGTAGCAATAAAAGTGTCAGTAACATGAGTAGATATAAAGTATACTTTTTCATTTTAATCTCCTTTTACATTCATTAGTTTCTTTGTAAAATAGCTATATTCCATTTCAAGTACTTAACTAAAGTTGCGTATAGATGTTTTACCATTTGGTAAGATATGACGGATATTAATAAACCGCTGCAAAAAGCGATGAACACATTATAAACATCCGAATAACTGATTTGATGAAACCCTTTAAAAAATCCTAGTCCTATTAATAAAATAGGTGAGATGATTAATAACGGAGTGGCAATGATAAGTGCTAGAAGAATCGGTAATAAAAAGAGTAGTACGAAAAAGGCGATAATGATAAAGGCAAAGTTTAAAACACTTAAGCTCATAACAGAAAATAGTGCAGTTATCATATTTTTAAAGCTTCGTTTATTATCAGCGTTGCTTATTGCATAGGAAACAGTAAGTTCTTTCGCGATCGTTTTAGGGTTTCCTAGTTTTCTAGCAATTTCTTCTTCGCATTTCCCATCTTGTTTACCACTGATAAAATGAGTTTCGTACTCTGAAATAATATCTTTCTTTTCTACATTGGGCATATTCCGCAGGGAGGAACTAAGTTGTTCCAAAAATTCACTTTTGTTCATAACAATCACTTTCCTTTATAAAATGATGAATTACAGATGAGAATCTTGTCTTTTGAAAAGGGGGATGCGAGTTATAAAATGTGTTCCAATTAATGGGTATTCCAATATTTACAAATATATCATTTGCTAGTGTTCTTTGCAAGGTACTGTAATGTTTTTAATACTGTGATGTGATGGGAGTTTTTCGGACATTTTTAGATGAGTTATAAAAATATTATTTTAGGATAAATAAAGGGGTGTAAGCGGATTCCTTATTATTTGTCAAAATACTGTCAAATTCATATTCTTGGAAAAATAATGCATTTGTACTATAATGATAAACAATACTTCACCACATTAATTAACCAGGTGAAATTAAAAATCTTTATTACACACATTATGAAATAAAGGGATGATCAGTTTGAGTACAGGTGTAAAAGCAAACGACGTGAAGACAAAAACAAAAGGAGCAGATCTTGTTGTTGATTGTTTAATTAAACAAGGTGTTACACATGTTTTCGGTATTCCAGGAGCGAAGATTGACTCTGTATTTGATGTACTGCAAGAAAGAGGACCAGAGTTAATTGTTTGTCGTCATGAGCAAAATGCAGCATTTATGGCAGCTGCTATTGGTAGATTAACAGGGAAACCGGGCGTATGTCTTGTAACTTCAGGACCAGGGACATCAAATTTAGCGACAGGCCTTGTTACTGCGAATGCGGAGAGTGATCCCGTTGTTGCTTTAGCTGGTGCAGTTCCGCGTACGGATCGATTAAAACGTACGCATCAATCTATGGATAATGCTGCACTATTCGAACCAATCACAAAATATAGCGTAGAAGTAGAACATCCTGATAATGTGCCAGAAGCATTAAGTAATGCATTCCGAAGTGCGACTTCCACAAATCCAGGAGCGACTTTAGTAAGTCTTCCGCAAGACGTTATGACTGCGGAAACGACTGTAGAATCTATCGGTGCGCTTTCTAAGCCACAGCTTGGAATCGCTCCCACACATGAAATTACATATGTAGTAGAAAAAATAAAGTCAGCGAAATTACCGGTTATTTTACTCGGTATGAGAGCGAGCACAAATGAAGTGACGAAAGCAGTTCGTGAATTAATTGCAGATACAGAACTTCCTGTCGTTGAAACATATCAAGCAGCTGGTGCCATTTCGCGTGAGTTAGAAGATCATTTCTTCGGCCGCGTTGGATTATTCCGTAACCAACCAGGTGATATTTTACTAGAAGAAGCAGACCTTGTTATTTCGATCGGTTATGACCCAATTGAGTATGATCCGAAATTCTGGAATAAGCTTGGAGACAGAACGATTATTCATCTTGATGATCATCAAGCAGATATCGACCATGATTACCAACCAGAGCGTGAATTAATTGGTGATATTGCCTTAACGGTAAATAGCATCGCGGAGAAATTACCGAAACTTGTATTAAGTACGAAATCAGAAGTGGTATTAGAACGATTACGCGCGAAATTATCAGAACAAGCAGAAGTTCCGAACCGTGCTTCAGAAGGTGTTACGCATCCACTTCAAGTGATTCGTACACTTCGTTCTTTAATTAGTGACGATACAACTGTTACATGTGACATCGGTTCCCATTCTATTTGGATGGCGAGATGTTTCCGTTCTTATGAACCACGTAGATTATTATTTAGTAACGGTATGCAAACGTTAGGTGTTGCACTTCCTTGGGCAATCGCAGCTACTTTAGTAGAACCAGGTAAAAAAGTAGTTTCCGTATCAGGTGACGGTGGTTTCTTATTCTCAGCGATGGAGTTAGAAACGGCGGTACGTTTAAATTCTCCAATCGTCCATCTTGTTTGGAGAGACGGCACATATGATATGGTTGCATTCCAACAAATGATGAAATACGGTAGAACATCAGCTACAGAGTTCGGTGATGTTGATCTTGTGAAATATGCGGAAAGTTTCGGAGCGTTAGGTCTTCGTGTTAACGCGCCTGATGAATTAGAAGGGGTATTAAAAGAAGCATTAGCAGCAGATGGTCCTGTCATTATTGATATTCCAATTGACTATCGTGACAACATTAAATTAAGCGAAAAATTATTACCAAACCAATTAAACTAATGGAGGCAGATTTGAGATGACTGTTGCGCAATTAATCGATATTGATGCAAAAAAAACGAAAACGAGTAATGAAGTATATCAAACATCTACAATGCTTGCACTATTAGATGGTATATATGATGGTGTGATTAGCTTTGAGGAATTGAAAGAACGTGGTGATTTCGGCATCGGCACATTTGATCAATTAGATGGTGAAATGATAGCATTTGATAATGAATTTTATCATTTACGTTCGGACGGTTCAGCGGAAAAAGTAGAGCCAGAAGAAACAACGCCATTTGCGACGGTAACGTTTTTTGAAAAAGAAATGAGTTATACGGTAGAGCGTCCGATGAATCGTGAAGAAGTGGAAGCTTTATTACATGAATTAATGCCGAGTAAAAACTTATTTTATGGTATTCGAATGGATGGTACGTTCCGTGAAGTAAGAACGAGAACTGTTCCAAGACAAGAAAAACCGTATACACCACTCGTTGAAGTGACGAAATCGCAACCAATCTTTTCATTTAAGCATACAGAAGGTACGCTGGCTGGATTTTGGACACCAGATTATGCGCAAGGTATTGGTGTAGCTGGTTTCCACTTACATTATATTGATGATGAAAGAAGCGGAGGCGGACATGTTTTCGATTATGTTGTTGAAAACTGTACGATCCAAATTTGTCAAAAAGCGCATATGCATTTAGCACTTCCAGAAACAGCTGACTTTATGATGGCTGAATTATCAAGAGAAAACTTAGAGGATAATATTGCGACTGCGGAAGGTGCGGAGTAAAAGGGAGAGACTGTTCCATTGTGGAACAGTCTTCTTTTATTTGCCGTGTCGTTAATATCGTTTATCCCGCTTTAATGGGCAGTAAGACCCCCACCTCAAAATTCAGCGAAAGCAAAGAATTTAGGCGGGGGATCAACTGCCCATAAAAGTCCGATTGGTTCAACTAATAATCAGTGGGGGATGAAAAAAAACCCACTGATTAAAGTTTCACTTTATTTTTTTGAAACAAACGGATGCCCCTCATAATAAAAACGCCACGGATAATGTACAGCTTCTTCTGCATAGTCGATGTTAATACGAGGTCCTGCTGTTATTTTATATTGTGATGACATGTGTTCTTCTTCTGGGACGAGTTCAATATGTAATGTGTCGCTTTGTAAGGATACACCTCGTTCTTCTAAAGTAATTCCGAGTGCACGGCATAGTTTGCCAGGGCCATTCGTTAAATTTTTATACTGCGCTTTTGTAACGTCTGTTTTGTTGTAGCGCGCTAATTTTATTTCTTCTATTCCATCTACTGGCTCAAGGGCTCGAATGAGAACGCCTTGCGGGGTGCCAACTGGCGCTGTAATGACGTTAAAACAATGATACATACCGTAAATTAAATATACGTAAGCATGTCCTGGTGCGCCAAACATGACTTCTGTACGGTCTGTTCGTCTCCCGCCGTAACTATGTGCGGCCTTATCATTGGGACCTTTATATGCTTCTACTTCTACAATGATTCCGCTTCGTGTTATTCCGTCTACAATATGTACAAGTTTTTGTCCGAGTAATTTCTTTGCGACTTCTAACGTATCGCCTTCATAAAAGGAAGGAGGTGCTTGCATTGTACTATCTCCTTTGCTGAGTGTATATGTATATAGTAAACCAAATTTTCAGTAGTAATTCTAACTCGTTCTATTTGCTACATTTATTTCATAAATTATGGATAGAGTACAACAGCGAAGAGGGGGAGTGCGACATGATTTATCGCTTACTAGCTCTTAATATAGATGGGACACTACTATACAACAACGGAAAAATTGCAAAAGGATTACGAGAAACGATTGAATTTGTGAAAAGAAAAGATGTATACGTTACATTATTTACGAGCCGTAATTTTCAATCCGCTTATAAGGTAGCAAAGGCGTTAAAATTAGATTCTATATTAGTGACACATGGCGGTGCTTTCGTTTCAGCGACGTTAGATAAGCCGTACGTTCAAAGAAGATTATCGGAAGAGAAGACGTTTAACATTGTGCAAGTGTTAGAGCACTTCGATTGTAACGTCCGCATTTCTCATGAACGATTTTCAATCGGAAATCGTGAGAGAAATACACCAAACTTAATTGCGCGTACTGTATTATCAAGCGCAGATCCGTTATTTTATCCGGTTCAGTTTGTAGACTCGTTAGGTGATGCGCTCCGTGATCATCCAGTAGCGGCACCAAAAATTGATGTGATTTTCCAAAGTAAAGGTGAAAAAGAACGAGGATTAAATACATTACGAAAAGCATTCCAAGATATAGAGTATGTTGAGTGCGACTCAAAACGAATAGAAATCTTGCCGCAAAATGTATCAAAACTACGTGGATTACAATTGCTTGGAGAGCATTTAAATATTTCGCTAAACGAAATGGTTGCGATTGGAGATAGTCTGGAAGATTTAGAGGTAATTGAAAATGTGGGGCTTGGTGTGGCGATGGGGAACTCGCCTGTAGAATTAAAGCAAGCAGCAGACTGGATTACACGTTCAAATAGTGAGAACGGTGTAGAGTATATGATTAAAGAACATTTCCGTAAGCAATTCCCGCTTCCGTTTTTGAAGAATCATAAAAATACACCGAAATGATGAAAGAAAAACGTAGCTTTTTGGCTACGTTTTTTGTTGAACTAATTAAAATGAATGAAAACGTTCTAGATTGTGAATTGTGTATGAAATCTATACAATTCACTTGAATACTCTGGGAAACTGTTGTAGAGTGAATGATGTTGCCGACGAAGTTACACCACATGAAATATTCTCTAGGTTAATTTTATTTAACTCCCATACGTAAAAAAATTTCCGCATGATAATTTCGTTCACGTATTATTTCAAAAATGAATTGTAGTAATTTTACTAATTAGTTGTAGAGTGTCTTTGTTTTATTTAAATGGATTATTTTAAGTTAATGTGAGTAAGGATTGGTACATATGGAATGTACTTTATTTCGTAAATTTAGGAATTATAAAAGGGGGAATGAATTTTTTGAGGAAATCATTTAATCAAAAAATAAAAAAATTAAGTAGTAGTTTTATAGTTGTGTTATTAGCATGTATGAATTTTTTAATCCATTTACCGTATAAAGCAGAGGCAGCTACAACAGAATTAAAAGGTTTAGGTGATGTATCTTATTACAATGCAATCATTTTTGGAGATCATAGTGCAACGAGTGCGGATATTGAGGGTGCGATGGCTGTTCAAAAAAATATGAATGCATCAAGTTATACAGTCTTAGCGGCTGCAACGGGAGCGAATAATTTAGCTGGAGCGACATGGGTAGATGAAGGATATCCGTCATTATTACTAGGTGGTCAATTTACGAAAGCGGGAACAGGACAAGTAATTATCCAAGATGGAACAGTGGCAATGACAAAAGATGGTGACCCAGAAGGTGCAATGAAATCATCGTATGACCGTATCTCTTATAAAGAGCAAGCGGAGATTGATACTAAATTTAAAGAGTTTAGAAAAGATGTTGATAGTGTAATTGAGGATGCGGGCCAATTACACACTGATAAACCAAAATCGGGTATGACCTTTGGGATCGGTGAAGATGTAAATAATTCTAATATTTACGTCTCTTCAGGATTAGAAGGGCAAGAACCATTCAATGTAAAGGATGTTTATCTTCCAAATGTAAATAACAAAGATTTTATTGTTATTCATTCAGATGCAGAAGAAGTTAATTTTGGTGGCGGTGCAATCCTGTATGATACGACAGATAAGGGCGGGTTCACATTAGTTAATACCTCTCAAGCATATGACCCTAATTCCTTTTTTACTGAGTTAGCTAGTAAAGTCATTTGGGTGTTCCCTAATGCTAAAAAGATAACAACTAAAGGATATGGTGTAGTAGGTAGTGTATTTGCGCCTAATGCAGTTGTAGAGACAAAGGGTGGCTCTATTAACGGACAAGCCTTTGTTGGTGGATTACACCAAAGAGATGGATTTGAGGTTCATAACTTTAAATTTAATTGGCCGAAGTGGAAAAATCCGGCTGTAGAAAAAGGAAATTTACAAATTAAAAAAGTTGATGAAAACGATGAAAACATTGTTTTAAAAGACGCAAAATTTGATGTTATAGACAAAGAGAATCATGTTGTGGCTACTGTTACAACAAACGAAGATGGTATTGCAGAAGTTAAAGACTTACCGTTTGGTGATTATTTTGTAAAAGAAATTAGTGCACCAGAAGGATATATAAAAGTTGATACACCAGTAAAAGTAACAATTGATAATACAAACATAATTGAATTTGTTATGAAGAATACGAAAAAAGTAGAAAATGGTCAATTTAAATTATTGAAAAAAGATAGTGAATCTGGTCAACTTTTACCAGGTGCAAAATTTGATGTTATAGATAAAGATGGGAACGTTGTCGAAACAATTATTACAGATGGTAAAGGTGAAGCTTTATCAAAACAACTTCCAGTTGGAACATATACATTAAAAGAAGTTGAAGCACCAAAAGGTTACGAGCTATCATCTAGTTTAGTTCATGTTGATGTAGCTGCTAATAAAACAGTGACTGTAGATGTGTTGAATAAAAAAATTGTTGAAAAAGCTACAGGTCAATTTGAAATCGTAAAAGTGGATGCAGAAGATAAAGCGAAAGTATTATCAGACGCAGAATTTGAAGTGTACAAAGATGGTAAAAAAGTAGAGACGTTACGAACAGATAAAACAGGTAAAGTAATCTCTCAGAAATTAGAGCCAGGAACATACACATTAAAAGAAACGAAAGCACCACAAGGATATACATTATTAAAAGAAGAAATTGAAGTCGTTGTGGAAGCAAACAAAGTAGTACAAGTACAAGTAGAAAACGCAAAAGAACTAGGAAGCTTACAAGTAATCAAAAAGGATGCAGAGAGTGGAAAAGTTCTAGAAGGCGCAGAATTTAGACTGAAGAACGAAACTGGTCAAGTAGTTGGAGAAGCGAAAACAACGAATAAAGACGGTGTAGTACAATTCGGAAACTTAGTGCCAGGGAAATATACGTTAGAAGAAACGAAAGCGCCGGAAGGCTATAAAGCAGTAGAAGTAACAGTCGGAGTAAATGTAGTAGCAAATGAAGTAGTAAAACAAGAAGTTATGAATGAAAAAGTAACAGGTCAATTTGAAATTGTAAAAGTAGATGCGAATGATAAAGCGAAAGTATTATCAGGTGCAGAATTTACAGTATATAAAGATGGTAAAAAGGTAGCGGAACTGAAAACAGATGAGAGTGGAGAAGTGATGTCACCAAAATTACCATTTGGTGAATATACAGTAAAAGAAACGAAAGCACCAGAAGGTTACAAGCTTTCAAATAAAGAATGGAAAGTAACAATACAAAACGAGAAAGAAGTAGTGAAAGTAGAGGCGGAAAACGAAAGAATCTTAGGTTCTCTACAAATTATTAAGACGGATGATAAAGATAAAGCGAAACGTTTAGCAGGCGCAGAATTTACATTGAAAGATGCGCAAGGGAATGTTGTAAAAGAAGGAATTACAACAGATGAGTCTGGAACTGTTAAAGTAGACGGACTAGTGCCTGGTGAATATACGTTAGAAGAAACAAAAGCGCCAGAAGGTTATGAGTTAACAAAGCAAGTAATTCATGTAACAGTTGATGGTGAAAAAGTTATTGATGTAAAAGTAACGAATAGTAAGAGCCTCGGTCAATTCGAAATCGTAAAAGTAGATGCAAACGATAAAACGAAAGTATTATCAGATGCAGAATTTGAAGTGTACAAAGATGGTAAAAAAGTAGAGACGTTACGAACAGATAAAACGGGTAAAGTAATCTCTCAGAAATTAGAGCCAGGAACATACACATTAAAAGAAACGAAAGCACCACAAGGATATAAGTTGTTAAAAGAAGAAATTGAAGTCGTTGTGGAAGCAAACAAAGTAGTACAAGTACAAGTAGAAAACACAAAAGAACTAGGAAGCTTACAAGTAATCAAAAAGGATGCAGAGAGTGGAAAAGTTCTAGAAGGTGCAGAATTTAAGCTGAAAAATGAAACTGGTCAAGTAGTTGGAGAAGCGAAAACAACGAATAAAGACGGCGTAGTAACATTCGAAAACTTAGTGCCAGGAAAGTATACGTTAGAAGAAACGAAAGCGCCGGAAGGTTATAAAGCGTTAGAAGTGACGGTAGAAGTAAATGTTGTTGCAAATACAGTAATGAAGCAAGAAGTATTAAATGAAAAAGTGAAAGAAAAAATTACAGGTCAAATAGAAATTATAAAGGTAGATGCTAATGATAAAGATAAAAAATTAGCGGGCGCAGTGTTTGAAATTTTGAAAGATGGAACAAAAATAGACGCATTAACATCAGATGAAAATGGTAAAGCAACTTCGAAAGAACTAGAGCCAGGAGATTATATTTTAAAAGAAGTTCAGGCACCAGAAGGATACAGTTTATCTGATAAGGAAATTGAATTTACGATTTCTAATCAAGAAATTGAAGTAGTAAAACTTCAAATTACAAATGAAAAAGAAACAAGCAAAGGTCCAGAGAAGCCAGGTGAAGAAACAGAAAAACCGGGTGGAGAAACAGAAAAACCGGGTGGAGAAACAGAAAAGCCAGGCGAAGAGACAGAGAAACCGGGTGAAGGAACAGAAAAACCAGGTGGAGAAACAGAAAAACCAGGTGAAGGAACAGAAAAACCAGGTGGAGAAACAGAAAAGCCAGGTGAAGGAACAGAAAAACCGGGTGAAGGAACAGAAAAGCCAGGCGAAGAGACAGAGAAACCGGGTGAAGAAACAGAAAAACCAGGTGAAGGAATGGTAAACGTAGATAAAGAACAACCTACCTTACCAGAAAAAGGACAAGATGCATCTCATGCGCAACGTCTTCCAGCCACCGGACATGATATGAATTATCTACCATTCATTGGTTTTGCTCTTGTTTTATTAGGAATACGTCTTAGATTTATGATTAAAAATAGTTAATAGTATTATAAAAGGCATAAGAGAAATGTTATCTCTTATGCCTTTTAGTTTTTTTATTTAAGCTTCAATAACTTTAAGCATTCGATTTAAAAATGCGGCTGATTCAGCACGTGTTGCTGTGCCTTTTGGTACGAATTCATTACGCTCGTTCCCTTTTACGATTCCGTATGCGTAAACATTTTGTAATGCCTTCTTATCGTATGCTAAATCTTGGTCAATGAATGGTAATTTCATTTCTTTTCTATAAATTGAGTTATATGCTAATGCACGGTCAATCATAATAACAGCTTCATCACGTGTGATTGTAGCGGTTGGATCAAATTTATTATTTCCGCGACCACTAATGATACCTGCGCTAGCGGCACGGTTAATTCCGTCTATTAAAGATGGATGCGCTTCATTTAAATCTGTAAATGTAGCGTTTCCAGCCGGTAATTTTAAAGCTCTCGACATTAAATTTGCAAATTCAGCTCGTGTTACGAGGCGGTTTGGCCAGTAAGAACCATTTCCATCACCGAACATGATTTTTCTAGTTGCTAACTGACGAATGTCTTGTTCATACCATCCACCTGTAATATCGTCTTTTTCATGAGGGACTTCTGGCGGCGGAATAACTTCTTTACGATTTTCATTATAGTAAGCGTTCGTGCCCTTTAAGAAAGCATCCCATTGTCCGCGTTGAATCATAAATGCAGGGCAGTTTTTTCCGCTCCAAAATTGATGCTTTTGAACGTGATCTAGAGATATGTTTAATTCGTTCATTAAATAAGCAGCTAATTTCCGGGCATTTTCTACCGCTTTCGTATAATTTCCATCACTATTCACAGCAATTTCAATTCCGATAGATTCATAGTTTCCAGTCTTATTTCCAGCATGCCAACCAACTTCATTTATTGGTAGATGTTGATAAATTTCTTTGTCATCTACTGTAAAATGCCAAGATGCTGAACGATCAGTTTTCCCGCGTGCTTGACTATCTAAGTACTTTGCATGATTTAACGCGTTAGCACCTTTACTCGTATTAGCAGTTTCATGAATTGTAATGTATTTCGGTTCCATTGCGTAGCCGGGACGAATGTTTTCATTCCCTTTTGGAACAATCATTTCTTTAAATGTAACACCATAAACGTTATTTGTAGGCAAATTAGATGGTGTTTTGAAGAAAGTTGCACTTCTCTTTTCGATAGAACTTGTTTTTTCAAATAATGATGCTTTTGTACCTTCAAATGTAGCTGAAGGTGCATAAATCCATTTTTCAGTTCCGTTCATTTGAATTTTAAACCAATTCCCAGCTTGTTCAGTAGGAGCTACTGTTTGTGGCTGTAATGTTGTTTCTTCTTTAAACGATTGGAAAGGGAATGAATATACTGATGTTTCTTCTGTTACAATTAGTTTTTGATCCGAGAGTTTATGAATCTCTTGTACTTCTAAACTAGTACTTTCCTTATTAACCCAGCCAGAACCAAATGTAGTTTGTATATAATATGTATTACCTTTTTTCTTCGTTGCTTTTACTACTGGTTCAGTAATTTCAATATTTGTTTTGGTTTTTAAGTCGTTTGCATCGTATAGTGGAAGTTTTGTTGATAAGTGGAGAAGATATTCACCCGAGATTTCAAGGTCGTTTTCTTCGTCATGTCTATGCTGTTTTGCATGTTCTTCAATGCTTTTTAAAGCTTGTTCATCAATAGACAATTCCGCAGTTTTCTCTATATTTTCTGCGAATGAATGGGTAGGTGCTATAAATGCTTGTAATGCCAAAGATAGTGCTAAAATGTTGTAAAAACTTTTTTTCATAGTTGTTTTTTAACACGTTATAGTAGCTATGTCGTGTTAACAGTCCTCCTTTAGGTGTATTTTAAATTAGTAGCAAGTACTAATACGTTCTAGATTGTAACAAGAGCATATTCTAATGTCTATATAACTTGGAAAAGTTCTTGAAAAACCAATATTCAGTTTGTTTTAAATAGGATATAGAAATAAGGTAAAACCTTCTGTATTGACCTACAAACGCCCTTCAAGTAAACTAAAGAGAGTTTGCAAATGAAAAGGTGATAATGTTGTTAATTTCAATTAAAACGTTACAAGATGATCGTTTTTTACGTCCGCTGCAAAATATTGGCGGCTTATTTTTTGAAGATAGTACGATTGGATTTGAACAAGAGGAAGCAAATCTTATTGTTGATATACACATTGAAGAGAATGTGAAAGCATCTGCTCGTTTAACAGATGTTGCTACTGGAAATGTGTATGAAGAAACATTCGCAAAAGATTTATCTGCTTTCACAGATGAAAAAGAGCGTATGAAGCAAGTGAAGCACGTTGTTTCTTATGTATATCTTTCTGTTCTTCAGCAGTTAACTGGTCTTGAACAAAGCTGGGGCATTTTAACAGGAGTTCGTCCGACAAAACTTCTTCATAAAATGCTTCAAAGTGGTATGTCAAAAGAAGAAGCGCATCAAGAACTTCGTGAAAGCTATTTAATTCATGAAGAGAAAATTGAACTTCTTCAGCGTATTGTGGATTGCCAATTAGCGGTAGTTCCGGATTTATACCGTTTGAAAGAGGAAGTAAGTATTTATATCGGTATTCCATTCTGTCCAACAAAATGTGCATATTGTACATTCCCGGCTTATGCAATTAACGGACGCCAAGGATCTGTTGATTCGTTCTTAGGTGGTTTACATTATGAAGTTCGTGAAATTGGTAAGTTTTTAAAAGAAAAAGGTGTAACAGTTACGACGATTTATTACGGCGGCGGTACACCGACAAGTATTACAGCAGAAGAGATGGATATGCTGTATGAAGAAATGTATGAGGCGTTCCCAGATGTGAAAAATGTGCGTGAAGTAACAGTTGAGGCAGGTCGCCCCGATACAATTACGCCAGCTAAGCTAGAAGTGTTAAATAAATGGAATATTGACCGTATTAGTATTAATCCGCAGTCATACCATCAAGAGACACTAAAAGCGATTGGGCGTCATCATACTGTAGAAGAAACAATTGAGAAGTATCACTTAGCTCGTGAAATGGGAATGAACAATATTAATATGGACTTAATTATTGGTCTTCCTGGTGAAGGGCTAGATATCTTCAAGCATACGTTAGATGAAACAGAAAAGTTAATGCCAGAATCGTTAACAGTTCATACGTTATCATTTAAACGTGCTTCTGAAATGACGCAAAACAAACGTAAATATAAAGTAGCTGGTCGCGAAGAAATTACAGCGATGATGCACGAAGCAGAAGAGTGGACGCAAAAGCATAATTACGTACCATATTACCTATATCGTCAAAAGAATATTTTAGGTAACTTAGAGAACGTTGGTTATGCAATGCCGACGCAAGAAAGTATTTATAACATTGTTATTATGGAAGAAGTTCAATCGATTATCGGACTTGGTTGTGGTGCATCAAGTAAATTTGTTCATCCGAAGACAGGTGCAATTACGCACTTCGCAAATCCGAAAGATCCAAAATCATATAACGATGGCTTCGTAAAATATACAGAAGATAAACTGAAAATTTTAGAAGAGCTATTTGTATAAGAAGAAAGAGGTTGTTCCGATTTGGAATAGCCTCTTTTTTATTCCGCTATTTGTGGAAGTTGGTCTGCCTGTAAATGCCTGAGTGGTGATTAAAGTTGCGCTTTATCATGTCAGTTTTGTCGGTAAGTCGATATATTCGACAAACCGCCGGTATAATTTCATTTGCCGATAAACGGAACTGTTTGTAAAACTATGTCGATAATAATCAGAAAAATTAGTCAAATCATTGGAGGACAATGTCTACTTATGGACGAAATGATAGATTTATGAAAGAGAAAAGGGGGAAATTATTGGCATGTACATGACGATAGGGAGAATATTTGATTTAGCGGTTGGTAAGTATCCGAATAAAGAGGCGTTAGTAGAGCCGGAAAAAAATATTCGCTGGACATATAAACAGTGGGATGAGCAAATAAATAAAACGGCGCAAGCTCTGTTGGAAGAAGGTGTAAGAAAGGGAGATACTGTATCTGTTTACTTATATAATTGCCGCGAATTTGTAAACGTTTACTTAGCCTGTGCGAAAATTGGGGCAATCTTTAACCCGATTAACTTCCGTTTAAAAGCAAAAGAATTATCGTATATCCTCCAAGATGCAGCCTCGAAAGTAGTAGTCTTTGAAAAAGCAGTTGAATCAACTGTTGCTATTATTGAACGAGATTTTCCAAATTCGTCTTTTTGGTATGTAGAAGACGATACACCTTCCTATGCGAGTTCTTACCATGAAAAAGTAAATGAAGCATCAGCTGAAAAAGTAAATATTGAAGTCGATGAAATGGATTATTGTTCTATGTTATATACAAGCGGTACGACTGGTCATCCGAAAGGCGTACTACATCGCCATCGTGAAATGACTGAGCATAGTATGATTTGCACGTATTTCATAAAATATAACAGAGATAGTACCGGACTTGTAGTTGCGCCTTTATATCATTGTGGCGAGTTAAACGCTGGAATCATTCCGCGCATTCAAGTTGGTGGAAAGAATGTGATTTTACATCACTTTGATACGGATAGAGTATTACATACGATTCAAGAAGAGAAGATTACGACGTTTTTTGCAGCACCGACGATGTGGAATATGTTACTGCAAAAAGATTTAACGCAGTATGATTTAACTTCGATGAAGATTGGTGTTTATGGAGGAGCAGCGATGGCTCCAGCGCTAGTGAAGGAATGTAAAGAACGTCTTTATATTGATCTTGTCCAAATTTACGGAATGACAGAAATGGGGCCAGTTGTTGCGTTTCTCGTAGAAGAAGATCAAATTACGAAAGCAGGTTCAGCGGGAACACCGTGCTTTAGTCATGAAATCCGCATTGTAAAACCGAACGATGACGCACCAGCAGAGCCAGATGATGTATTACCTCCTTATGAAGTTGGGGAGATTATTTTGCGCGGCCCAACTATGATGGCTGGTTATCATAACCGAGAAGAAGCAAATGCAAAATCGATGTATAAAGGATGGTATCACTCTGGTGATTTAGGTTATTTCGATAAAGATGGCTATTTATTCGTCGCAGATCGTGTGGATGATATGGTGATTAGCGGAGGCGTTAATATTTATCCACGTGAAATTGAAGATTTCCTTCATAGTCATCCTGGTGTATTAGATGTTGCGGTGCTTGGTGAACCAGATGAATTATGGGGAGAACGTGTTGTGGCTGTCGTTGTAAAGAAAGATGAAGCGATTACAGAAGAAGACTTGGAAATATATTGTAAAGAAAGTGATGAATTAGCAGATTATAAACGCCCGCGTCATTATTTATTTGTGGATGAACTGCCTCGTAATGCGAGTGGAAAATTACAAAAATTTGTCCTGAGAGAGTCGTTAAAAGGCGCAAAACAATAGGGAGTAGAGCAGTCGTCTATACAAATAAAGCTATCTTTTTTCGTAAGAAAAGGTAGCTTTATTTTTTTGAAAACGATTGAAAAAATGGTATGTATTTTCTATGTAAACTCTCTTTTATTATTATATAAAAATATTTTTTTGGAGATTGTATTTTGTTTATAAATGTATGAAAAACGCTTTAAATAAGGGTTTTGTGAACTTTTTAGGTGGATTGTATAAATGTTAAAATAATAAATGTAGTAAGAGTGGAATAAAGGTATTAGAGGAGAATTATCGATGAAAGATAAAGAAAGTCAGTCATCAGATGACTCTATGAATAAAATGGTCATTTAGTATATTTTGGCAGCATGAACATAGTAACAAATTAATATGTAAATGAACAGTCTTGTAATGTATTTTTATTAGGAATAGTATTTATTGTTGGCTGCCCGAAAAAAGTAGGAATGAACACAATGTAGTGAATGAATTGTATTGTTTATTACTTTATGTTGTAGAACTAACGATGGTTTGATGCTGCAAATAATCTTTAGTCTGTATCCCCTTAGTTTAAGGGGTATTTTGGGTGGAATGGATTTCACGGTTAAAAAGTTTAACAATTAATATTGGAGGTTTTATGAGTACATATTTAAAAAGAATATCTGTAATTTGTTTTATTTTTACTGTTCTTATTGGACAAATTTTTATGCCTATCATAGGGCATGCTCAAGAATTAAACACAGCAGGATTTGTTGATAGTTTTGCGATTGAAAAAACAAAATTAAATTATGGGGAACAGACTAGCATACGTGTAGATTTTAGTGAAAAACCTGGGGAAAAGATGAAGTCCGGGGATACATTAACGTTAGCACTTCCACCAGAATTAAAGGGTTTTAGTGGCACAATTGCGTTAAAGGATGAGTCAGGGCGTGTTTTTGGTACGTGCCAAATTAATGGGAATAATGTAGTTTGTACATTTAATGATACAGTAGAGAAGCTTGAGAATATTAGAGGGAGCTTTAATTTCACTGTTCAAGGTACGAATGTAGAAGCAGGAAAAACGAAAGATGTACAAACGAATTTAGGAACAAATTTAGAGAAACAAACGGTTAGCATTACTCATCCGAAAGGGGATGGTAAAGAACCGGGAATCTTTTTCTATAAATCTGGTGATATTCAGCCAGACAAAAGTAATGAAGTACGTTGGTTTTTAAATATTAATTTAAAGAAACAACATTTACATGACAATATCGTTTTGAAAGATACGTTACAAGAAGGACAAACGCTTAATACAGGTAGTTTCTATATAACGATTAATAATAGAGAATATTTGTCTCTTGAGCAATTTCAACAGCGAGGTTATGGATATATTAAGTTTACTAGTGATAACTCATTTGAAGTCGTAGTTTATAGACATATGGGGAGCGCTAATTCATTTACCGTTGCTTATACATCAACTATAACTGAGAGTGGAAAGAAATTAGAATTTCTACAAAATGACTATAAACTTGATTATCAAATTTTATATGAGAAGCCTACTTCTGAATCGAATAGCGTAAAGGTTAAAAATATATCATTCGGTGGCGAAGCGGAAGGGGATTTACCTACAAAAGGAACGCTGCAAATTGTAAAGCATATTGAAGGTAACGAAGGTAAAGTGATTCCAGGTGTTTCTTTTAAATTATTTACAGAGTCAGGTCAGCAAGTTGGTGATTCTTATACAACAAACCAAGACGGAATAGTTGAAGCACCAAACCTTGCTCCAGGTAATTACTATGTACAAGAAATCGCTGCGCCGAATTACGTAGAGTTTGATCCGAAAGCAAAAATTCCTTTTACAATTAAGCAGGATGCTGTAAACGGAATTAAACTTATGATTTCAAATAAGTTAAAAACTACATCTGTTGCAGGAACGAAAACGTGGGAAGGCGATAAAGTAAATGATCGCCCAAAAACGATTAAAGTAGATTTACTACAAAACGGCAAGGTCATTGCAACGAAAGAAGTTACGGAAGCAAATGGCTGGAAATATGAGTTTGGAAAGTTACCAGCAGTTGATAATGAAGGAAAAGTTCATATGTATGAAGTAAAAGAACGACCAGTATCAGGATATCAATCGAAAGTTAACGGATATGATATTACAAATATAAAGATACATGAAGCAACAGAAGTAGAAGAACAAGGTAAAGAAGAATCGATAGAAGAACTGGAAGCTCCAACTAACCCGGAAACACCAAAGGTAACAGAAGAACCGAAAGAGCTTGAGAATCCAGAAGTAACAGAAAAACCGGAAATTTGGGTAACACCAGAAGAAGAACAAACTAAAGAAGAAACAACAGAAGAAATCAAAGAAGAAAAACCGGAAGAACCAAAGGTGACAGAAGAGCCGAAAGAGCTAGAGAAGCCAGAAGTTACGGAGAAGCCGGAAATTCATGTAAAACCAGAAGAAGAGCAAGTTGAAGAAGAAATAACAGAAGAAATCAAAGAAGAAAAACCGGAAGAACCAAAGGTGACAGAAGAGCCAAA
>NZ_JAKUFT010000016.1:0-81341 GCF_022663605.1 Bacillus cereus group sp. BfR-BA-01379 | reverse complement strand
CTCTGTCACAGGAGGTTTATGCTCTTTAGCTTCCTCCTTCTTTTTCTCTTCCTTTTTCGCACTCTGTTCTTGTTCAATTAATTGGAAATGGAATCCCATATTTTTCATAAATGGTGAAAAAGGTGTATATGCTAATATGCCTACAAATACAGTTATTGCAAGAAAACCATTTAATAAATAGGCATGTTTCTTTCCGTCTTTACGTTGTGTAAATGCTTGAATAAAGCACATAACAACTGCGATAGCCATTGACCCAAAGATTGCTCCTACGCCAACCTTTGTCCCAATTGCAAATAATGAGTAAACAACTAAAATTGAAGGAATCCAATAGTACGCTTTACCTATACTTTTTGTTTTTTCAATTGAGTACAAAATAACAATTGGACACATGATGGCTAAAATAGACCCTAGTTCGTTACCTGCATAAAACCAACCGCGTGACCCTAACTTTACCCATTCATAACTATTATAATCTGTACCAGTAGTAATCGAAGCTACCATTACTACTCCTATAATTAACGATGCATACGTAATATAGTCGCGCATTTTTGAATGGCTTTTTTCTTTTAAAGACTTAAACACAAACACATAACAAGTAAGCATAACAAATGGATATAACGCTTTTGCTATAAACTTAATTTCTTCTGTAAGTACCATAGGGTTTTTTGTAAGCTTGTTATTTACCAATCCGATGGTGAAGACTATTCCTACCAATATTATATACAATATATATTTTATATTTCCTTGTTTCTTCGTTTGAATTAAAATATATATCCCACTTAGGAACATAACGAATAAGCGTGTAATAACTCCAATAGTCGTATCAATTTTTAAAACCATGATACAGAACGCTGTAAGCAAATCTAAAATCGGTTGCAACAAAATAAAGATTAGTAGAAAATTTTCAAATTTATTACTTTTACTATTTTCGCTTAACATCTAGAACCTCCATAACTATTACCTAATTTCAATCTATACAGTTAATATTTTTTTCTTATCTCAAATATTTATTATAACATATATTTTTTAATTAAACGTCTCACATTTCTCCCCAATCTTACCTTACAGAAAAAAGCATATTTGCATTTTCAAGCGCTTTCTTTCCTCATTCTTTCTTTTTTTCTACATGTAACGAAAATGCATTGTTATTTACATAACTTTAGTGTATATTTTTTCTCTGGAACATCTTTAGGAGGAAGGGATTACAGCAATGTTATTAATCGACATATTTACGTTTCTTGGCATTATCGCCGCTGCTATTTCTGGTACATTAGTTGGTTTAAAAAAAGATTTAGATTTATTCGGTGTCCTTTGTTTAGCTGTAGCTACAGCGCTCGGCGGCGGTATTATTCGTGATATTATGATCGGTAACCTGCCTCCTGTCGCATTTGTTAAACCCATTTACTTTTTCGTAAGTGTATTATCAGCATTATTTACTTGTATGTTTTTTGAGCGTATCAATAAACTACAAGTCGTTATCATGCTTTCTGATGCTGTTGGCTTAGGTGTTTTTACGGCTATTGGTGCAAATGCGGCAATGTCACATCATGTTGACGCCTCATTTTTGGTTGTTTCAATGGGAGTCATTACTGGTATTGGAGGCGGTATTTTGCGTGACATTTGCGCTCAAGATATCCCCTACGTATTCCGAAAAGAGATTTACGCAATCGCTTCTATCTTAGGAGCAATTAGTTTCCTAATAACATATGCAATGGGGGCACACGTATTAGCTTTCTATGTTTGTTTATTAGTAACATTCATTATTCGTGTTGTCACTGTAATATATAATGTACATTTCCCAGTTTTCTTTAAAACACATGCTAAAATTAATAAAGGCCACTAAGAGAATTCTACACAGAATTCTCTTAATTTATATACTATTCTACACACTAATGTAGAGTAATTGTATATAAAAATATATAATTATATTAGAACTAAAAATGAAAACGCTTTACAAACAGGGGGAAGAACGATGCTTGGGGTTTTTAAAAAACGTACAAATAAAACAAACGCCAGTATACTTGAATTAAGTAAGGATCAACAAATCACTTTTAACGTGCCTACTAATTCTGAACTAAAAGTTCAAATGGATATGCTGCATATTTCAAAAGAAGATTTACAAATCGTAAAGGTACTACAGCCCTTTATTTATGAAGAAATTGATTGGATTACGGAAAAATTTTATGCCAATATTACAAAACAACCTAATTTAATTACTATTATTGAACGTTATAGCTCTATTCCAAAACTAAAGCAAACTTTAAAAACACATATAAAAGAATTATTCAGCGGAGATATGCATGAAGATTTTATTGAACAACGTGTTAGAATTGCCAAAAGACATGTACAAATCGGTTTACATAGAAAATGGTATACAGCCGCTTACCAAGAATTATTCCGCTCTATCATGAAGATTTTGCAAACTAAAATTACAACAATTGATGATTTTTCTTATTCTATAAACGTAATAAACAAATTATTCACCCTTGAACAAGAACTCGTTATTTCGGCTTATGAATCTGAATATGAAAGAATACAAAAAGAACATGAAAAAGAAAAAGAACTAACAGCTATGACTATTACGCATATTGCAACAGAATTAGCATCTGTATCTGAAAAAACGAGCGCTTCTCTTCAACAGTTAACCGCTAAATCTGAAACTATTGTGGAAATTGCCAAAACAGGTACATCATTAGCTACAACATCAGAAGAAAAAGCGAATAAAGGTAAAGAGCAATTAAATCAGCAAAATAAACGAATGGAATACATTCAAACGAACATGGAAACGATTATTACAGATACTCATGAGCTTCTCGATATTTCTAACAAAATTAACGAAATTATAGATATTGTAAAATCAATTGCAGAGCAAACAAATTTACTCGCACTAAATGCTGCTATTGAATCTGCACGTGCTGGGGAATTTGGCAAAGGCTTTTCTGTTGTAGCTGGAGAAATTCGAAAGTTATCAGAGCAAACGAAAGAATCTATCTTCAACGTTACAAAGCTCGTTGAAAAAACAAATGAGCAAATTATTCGTGTCTCTTCTTCAGTGAAACAAATTAGCTCCCTCGTATCTGAAGGAACGGATGGTATGTCTGCAACAGATCAATATTTCCAAGAAATTGTAAAAGACATGTCTAACTCGAAAGAACAGAATAAAAAAATTGAAAATGAGCTAGAAACCATTTCACAAGTAATGAAAGGAATTCAAGACGATTCCTCAAAAATGGCTCTAACAGCTGATAGTTTACAACTAGAATTGAACCGATAAAATGAGGCTTACATCAGTAGGGGTTCTTTATCTCTGCTGACTCTTAGTCTTCATCTTCCAACCATAAAAAAAAGAATCCAAACTGGATTCTTTTTATTTTCTGAAGAAGATTTTTTGACAATACACATAACTCATATAAACACCAAAGCTTTGTAAAATAAACAAAGCTGGCACCATAAGGTTGTAATATGCCATATCTACTCGGAAGAGTCTTAGCAATACGTATCCGCTAATTAACAATAAGAACAACATATATCCGTCGTTTTGTTGTTTCTTAATAAGAAAGTGTAATAAAGCTATAGACATAAATACTGTTACCGCTATATATATAAGCTTTTCACATTTAAATAGAATAGAATGTATTCCCTCACCAGAGAATTGATTAATTACTGGCTTTAAAAGTTTAAATCTTTCTTCTTCAATCTCTTTTAGCTTTTGATCGATATGGTCTGTCACACTTTGATTCTTTGTTATTTTTTCCTCATTTTTACCTTTTCCAATTAAAACAGATTGAACATACGTCTCATTTGAAATTGTATATTGTGACATTCCCATTGACTGAATTCCATAACTCACACCAAAATGAGCACTATAAAATAGAATAAGTATCCCTATCATCTTTAATAGTACTTTTTGCTTCATTGCTGATTGAAAGAGTTCAATTAACAACACATATACAGCAATAAAAATAGGAAGAAATAATCCCATTGGGAAAATCATATTACTACATGCAAATAAAATTGCTGAAAGTACCCACATATAAGGATGATCTAAACCTTTATATAAAAGTATGTAGCAAGCCAAATAAAATAAAAATATTGCGAGCGATTCTGATGTTAATAAGGTACTCATAAATATATTCGGAATATATAAAGCATAAAATACAGACGCAATCCGGCCGCACTCTTCTCCAAAAACGATTGCTGCAATACGATAAATGAAAAATGCAGTCCCTGTGCAAAATAAAATATTAAATAACTGCAATGCGAATACTGTATCGCCAAATACACGAATAATAACTGATTCATAAATAATAAAAGGTAACTGCGCTACGTTCTCTACGTTATTACCAATTGCAATCTGCTTTGCAGCTTCAAACATAGCTTTCATATCACCAATTATCGGAACGTCTACAAATAGAACCATACTAAGTCTCACAATTATAGATGTACTTATAAGAAAAACAAGAAATTGTTTTTCTGTAAAACGATACTGTAAGATCGATGCCACTAACAGCATGAGAATAACAAAAATAACCAATACAATTGTTACACTTGTTGTACTGTCACCAAAAAATTGTTTACTTGTTTCAAACGCTGACCAACAACTATAAACAAAAAATGCTAGCAGCGCACCGATCATTATTTTACTGAAAAAAGACGAAAAATTTGTTTGTATATGATTCATATGTCCATTGCACCTCTATTTTCATTCATAACAAAACGATTCTATCATGAATAGGTACACAGCTGATAGGGAATTTCTATGACAAATACAGGGTCCTAATTTTTTCACTTGCAATGTAAGCGAATCCTCTTTTACACTACACTTTATATAGTAATAAATTTTCTTTCAGTTACATGAATACAAATACAGAAGTTTTACTAACCCTCTTCTGGAATTCTTTACTTCATTAAATATCTATCGATTTTTAATTTTTTGTACTCCACTTACAATACATGTCATTCTGATTGAAAACAGAAAATAGGGGCTGACCATATGGAAAAGAAATTCATGCGAGAATCCAAAGCAATTAAAACAACACGTGTTTTTCCGAATGATTTAAATAATCATCAAACACTTTTCGGAGGAAAATTATTAGCAGAAATTGATAGTATCGCTTCAATTGCAGCTGCAAGACATAGCCGTAAGCATTGCGTAACGGCATCTATCGATTCTGTCGATTTTTTAACTCCCATTCACCAAGCAGACTCTGTTTGTTATGAAGCATTCGTATGTTATACAGGAAAATCTTCGATGGAAGTGTTCGTAAAAGTAATTGCAGAGAATTTATTAGCAGGCGAACGTAGAATAGCTGCAACATGTTTCATTACATTCGTTGCATTAAAAGATGGCAAACCTTCATCTGTTCCACAAGTACTACCAGAAACTGAAGAAGAACATTGGCTACACACAACTGGTTCTGAGCGTGCAGAAAATAGAAAAAAAGGACGTATAAAGAGCAAGGAAATGGCTGAAGTTCTAACTTTAAGTAAACCTTGGAGTATATAGACCTTCACCATTAAAACATCTTTTGAGCGAATAGCTATCACATATTCGCTCATTTTTTATAAACAATTTCACCCCTTCATACAACAATTACTCCTTTTCACACATATTATGTAATATTTTTATACATACCTACTCCTTCTTAGCTTTTTCTAATGAATAAAAACCCATTTACAATACGGTTCTATGCCATCAACAGTTGCTTTACAAAGTTTATGTAGGGTACACTTATACGGGTGGTCAACAAAACAATTTAAGGATTTGTAAATCGTGTAGAAAACACCTTACACTTCATTAATATTGAAAGAATTAACTGTGGTTAAAAACCTTACTATGACATAGCAAGTATTTTAATGAAACTGGATTATTTTAATGGAAAGGTGAAATTATGCAGAAATCAATTGCTTCAAATATTTTTTACAAAATACTGCTCAACACGTTTAATATTATACTCCCAATTTTAGTTGGTCCTTACGCATATCGAACATTAGGAGCAAATTCAATCGGAACCGTTAATATTGCTGAAACTTTCTTCAATTACTTCTTCGTGTTCGCCGTATTTGGTGTATATCAATATGGTTTACGTGAAATTAGCTTAATTAAGAACGATAAAAAGAAAGTTTCTAAGTTATTTACAAGTCTATATGTAATTAATTTCACAACTAGTATTTTGGCTTTATCAGGCTTTGTGCTCTTTAGTTATATTGGATACGGACATGAAAGTCTATTTCCTGTTCTTCTTATTTTCGGTTTTAATTTTATATCTAACATGTTTTATGTAGAATGGTTCAATGAGGCATATGAAAATTATGACTTCATCACTAAAAAAACAGTTATCGTTCGATTAATCTACGTCGTACTTCTTTTCTCTTTCATTCATGGGGTCGACGATTACAAAACATATGCTGGTTTATTAGTATTATCGACATTCTTAAACCACTCTATTAGCTTTATATATGTGAAACGCCAAGTGAAATTTGATTTTTCCGACTTAACGATTATTCCTCATTTAAAACCGTTACTATTAGTCTTGATTTTTTCAAATGCTAATATTTTATATACTCAATTAGATCGTCTTGTTTTAGGGGTATATATTGGAAAAGAAGAAGTTGCATATTACGTAATGGCTTTTCAAATTATGATGATTATTAATACACTTATGTTAAGTGTTGTACAAGTAACCGTTCCAAGACTGTCTTACTTATCAGGGAACGCATCTGAAATGGAATACGAATCATTATTAAACAAAATCTCAAAAGTATATTTCATTACCCTATTCCCTGCCTCAATTGGTCTAATGCTCATTGCTCATGGAGCTGTTGTTATTTACGGTGGACAACAATTTGCTGAGGCTGGTAATACATTAATTGTTTTCGCTTTCTATATGATTACAGTCGGTATTGAGTCCATTTTATCGAATCAAATTATTTATGTGAAAAAGAAAGAAAGCATTTTAGTGCGATTTTTATTCATTTGCGGATTTATCAACTTAGCATCCAATATTGCACTAATATACTTCCATGTACTTACACCAACAACCGCAATTTTCACAACAACAATTGCGAATTGTTTCTTAATCACATTTGAATATATTTATGTGAAAAAGAAATTAAAAGTGAATTATACGTTATTCGATATACAAAAACTGAAATATCTATTTTATTCACTGACATTTGTCCCGATAGCATTCGTTATTGATACGCTCGTATCTGGGCAAATACTACAAGTTATCCTAGTAATAATGACATGTGGATTAACATATGCCCTTATCCTCTTTATAACAAAGGATGAAATTCTCTTTTCACTACTTGAAAAGATATTAGGACGATTCAAAAAGGCTTAAACGCAATCTCTAAAAGGAGCTGTTAAACTTGAAATTTTCTTTAATCATGGCTACTTGTGGCAGACGTGATGATATTCTTGACTTACTAAAATCACTTGAACAACAAACTTACAAAAACTTTGAACTTATCGTAGTAGATCAAAATGATACGCCAATCTCTGATTTATTTGATGAATATAAAGAAAAATTTTCTATTCATTACATTTATACACCTATTAAAGGACTATCGAGAGCTCGAAATGCAGGCTTAAAAGTAGCAGATGGTGATTTCATCGCTTTTCCAGATGATGATTGTATTTATGAAACAAATGTTTTAGAGAGTATATTAGAAACTTTCAACTCTAATAAAGATGTTCATTTCATCTCAACAAATACTACAAATGTGGAAGGCACAGGTTCTTTAATACACGCACCGAATTCAGACATTATTTTAAATAATAAATATGGATTCATGGGACCTTCTTTCACACTATTCTTCACAAAACAATTTGTACAAGATGTAGGTACATTTGATGAAGATTTAGGTGTTGGTTCTGGCACGATTTATGGGGCTGGTGAAGAAACTGACTTTGTACTACGTGGTATGAAACAAAATTATACTGGTTTATTTAGAAAAGATCTGTTCGTATACCATCCTGTAAAAGAGGAAATTATTAATGAACAATCATTAAAACGTGCCGTTTCTTATGCTGGTGGTTTTGGTAGGGTTATTCGCTTACACTATGGATTCCCTTATTTCTTACGTGCTGTCGCTGCGGCAACATTCCGTATGACACAAAATATTTCTAATGATAAGCGCAAGTTCCACGCAAATCGCTTACGTGGAATTGTTCGTGGATATTTAAAATAAAAAACAAGGTGTAACCACTATTATTAAATGGTTACACCTTATTTTTTTATTTCTCTTGCATCGCTTATTTCTTGTAAATTAACCCATCATTCTTTTATAATCGCATCCCCACTGGTCAATTATATTATATATTTTTGAAATGATAGCATTATATCGAAGAATTTAGTATCATGATTCAAGACACTATTTAGAATTGAACGGAGGACATTATGAGCTTATTAACTGTTGAAAAATTAGGCCATACATTTGGTGATCGTACATTATTTAAAGATGTATCCATGCGCTTACTCGCAGGAGAACACGTTGGATTAGTTGGAGCAAACGGTGTTGGTAAATCAACATTTATGAATATAATTACTGGTCAACTTATCCATGACGAAGGGCGTGTAGAGTGGACACCTGGTACAAATTACGGTTACTTAGACCAACATACCATTTTAACACCTGGTCGCACGATTCGTGACGTATTAGCAGATGCGTTTTTACCTTTATTTGAAAAAGAAAAAGCTTTAAATGAAGTTACAGAAAAAATGGGAACTGCTACACCAGAAGAATTAGAGGAACTTCTTGAGCAAATGGCAGAAATACAAGATGCTCTTGAAGCAGGTGGCTTCTATTTATTAGATATGAAAATTGAAGAAGCAGCACGTGGTCTTGGAATTGACGCGATTGGTTTAGATCGTGATGTTGCCGCATTAAGTGGTGGACAACGTACAAAAGTGTTACTTGCAAAGTTACTACTTGAGCAACCAGAAGTACTACTATTAGATGAGCCTACCAACTATTTAGACGTTGAACATATTCATTGGTTAACAAATTATTTAAAAGAATATCCACATGCGTTCCTATTAATTTCCCATGATACGGAATTTATGAACAAATGTGTCGATGTTATTTTCCATCTAGAATTCACAAAAATGACGCGTTATACAGCGACATATGAAAAATTCCTAGAACTAGCGGAAATTAATAAAAATCAACATATTAATGCTTACGAAAAACAAAAAGAGTTTATTAAAAAACAAGAAGATTTTATTGCAAAAAATAAAGCCCGTTACTCAACAACAGGCCGTGCGAAGAGCCGTCAAAAACAACTTGATCGCATGGAGCGTATCGATCGTCCTGAAACAGCGATTAAGCCTGAGTTTTCCTTTAAAGAAAGTCGTGCAAGTAGTCGATTTGTCTTCGAAGGGGAAAATGTAGAGATTGGATATACACATCCGTTATTACCAAAATTAACAATGACAATTGAACGTGGTGAAAAAATTGCAATTGTTGGGTGTAATGGTGTCGGTAAGTCAACACTGTTAAAAACGATTTTAGGTAAGATTAAACCATTAAGCGGAAAAACAAGTCTTGGTGACTTCTTAAACCCATCATACTTCGAGCAAGAAGTAAAAGCTGATAATATAACACCGATTGATGATGTTTGGAATACATTCCCTAGCTTAGACCAACATCAAGTACGTGCAATGTTAGCGAAATGCGGTTTAAAAAACGAACACATCTCTCGTCCACTGAATCAATTAAGCGGTGGCGAACAAGCAAAAGTTCGTTTATGTAAACTAATGGGTGAAGAAAGTAACTGGCTACTCTTTGATGAGCCAACAAACCACCTTGATGTTACAGCAAAAGAAGAGTTGAAGAAAGCGATGAAAGCATACAAAGGGACAATTCTTCTTGTATGCCACGAACCAGACTTTTATGAAGATTGGATAACAAAAACTTGGGATGTAGAAAAATGGGCTCAACAAAACTCTTAATCCGATAATAAATATCTTTCAAATTTTAAAATAAAAAAGCAGTTGCTTCTAAAAGGATTCTTATACACCCTTTTGAAACAACTGCTTTTTTCATTTATCTTTTTACTATATCCCTGTCACCTTTTTTATTATAAATATGCTTAATACCAAAAGCAGCTAAAAAGATCATAGGTATAGTAGCCGAATAATGGTATCTCGGTGCTACTTCCACTATCATTTGTGCCATTGTTAGCCCAATCATGTATAAACAAATAATAATAAGTGAAGATTTGTTTTTATTTTTTATAGCTACTAACGCCCCGAACAGTGAAGTAGCTAGTAAAAAGTAATAAAAAACATTCGAAATTATAGTATATCGTACTTTATGATCCATAATTGGATCTGCATATTTAACAGCTTGATCATCATTCCCTAAGAAGATAATAAATTTATCATACATTAGTTTCCCGAAATCTATATCATCATTTTTTATTCTCTTTTTCGCTTCTTCAAGCATTTGCTTTTGAACGTCCTGAGCACTCCATCCTGGTTGGCCACTATAATGATATAGTAACGCTGAATCTCCTGGATTCCATGTTCCTGAAGCTCCTTTATTAAATCCTACATGAATATTGTATCCCGGCACTGTTGCTATCTCTTCACCTAAACGTGATGTTATATAGTTATTCATCGCCGAAGACATCATTAAGTATCCAATAATGATAATCCCTACATATGCCACCTTATTAATCAGTACTTTCTTATTCCCTATATGCCTTATATCTATAATAAACATCCATATTGCTAGGGCTATAATTGGCACCGCTGCAATTGGTCTTGCCATATTTATTAATACAAGTAATGCAGATAATAAAATTGAATACATAAGAACCTTTACAATCGTTATATTTTCAATTTTATCATAAACAATTATCATAATTGCCCAAGCTAATAACAGTATTGTACAATACAACGGTTCTGAAAGTGCAAACATGTTATACATCGTTTGTGATGGCAGGAGAATCCACAAAACACTTGCTGTTATCGCTGTTCTCACTCCACCAATTCTTCTACCTATAAAATATATTAATCCCATTGATATTGTAGTTAAAACAACATTAATAATTGGCGGAATCATAAAGTTTGCCCCAAATATTTTTAGGAAGATACTTAAGAATGAAGCATACCCAAAAATATGTGGAAATAATGCAACATATCTATCATGAATAACAAAGTTGTCACCTAATGCTTTTGCTGTATTAAAAAAGGCTTCATAATCACCAATTGGATCAATCTTATATGTAAGAATCCACGCTGTTTTCACTGCTAGACAAATAATTAACAGTGCAAAAAAGCACATTTTTTCATTTAATCTTTCAAGATATAGCGATCCGCTACTAAGTATAAAGTTTCCAATTGTACATAAAAGTAAGAATCCAACTACTATCATTACGTAATTGTATTTTTGAGTATCCGAAAAATAATCAAAAATTAATATCGCAACGAAAAAGCTATAAATGCCGTATATGGCACGTGTAGAAAAGGTTGAAAACAATCCAGAAAAACGTTCCAAAAAACTCACTCCTTAAAATATTTATATGGGAAAACATTATATTTCCTAAAAAAATTACACTCCCAGCTACTATACATGAATATTACCATGATTTCCATGTTTTGCTTTCATATTGCCTAGTATACCAATTTAAAATAACCTTTTTTATTATTGACAGATTTATTCTATATCCTAAAATGATATCCACTCAAAACATATAACATCTTAGCATAAACTATGCTATAATTGATAGTTGTTATGTACAAGTAACCTTTCTACATTTCCTGTTTTATTTATACATTTTATAAAGTTGAGGATACTATTATGGAGAAACTCTTAAAGTTTGGTTTAGTAGGGATCTTTAATACACTCATTACAATTATTAGCTTTTGGATATTATTAAAATTCGGTATGAACTACCTTATTGCGAATACCATTGCCTATTTAATTGGTGTTGCCAATAGCTACTATTGGAATAAAAATTGGGTGTTTAAACCTAATAATAAAAGCACGTCAATGTTCTTTAAATTTCTAACTGTAAATTTAATTGTATTGGCTTTTAATACATTATGTTTATTTATATTAGTAGATAAACTTACTTTTAACGCATTAATTGCACAGATTTTCGCAATTGGTGTCGGAATGGTTATAAACTTTGTCCTTAATAAAATTTGGACATTCAACCAAACCGAAAAGGCTACTAATTAAACTTGAACAACTTATTAAAAATACGGAGGATACAACATGCAAAAATTAATTTCGGTTGTAGTTCCTATGTACTTCGAGGAAGAAGTAGCACAGGAATGTTATAACCGTTTAAAGTCCGTTATGCTTCAAAATGATATTAATTACGAGTTTGTCTTTGTAAACGACGGTAGCACAGACCGTACAATGGAAATCTTATCTGAGATTGCAGCAAATGATTACCGTACAAAAATCGTTAATTTTGCACGTAACTTTGGACACCAAATAGCCGTTACAGCCGGTATTGCCGCTGCAAAAGGTGATGCTATCGTAATTATAGATGCAGACTTACAAGATCCACCTGAAGTTATCACTGAACTTATTGCAAAATGGGAAGAAGGATATGAAGTTGTTTATGCAAAACGTAAACAACGTAAAGGTGAAACTTGGTTTAAACTTTTAACAGCTAAATATTTCTATAAATTCTTAAACTATATGTCTGATATTGATATCCCAAAAGATACTGGTGATTTCCGAATCATCGACCGCAAAGTAGCTGATGTTTTCAATCAAATGACTGAGCGAAATCGCTTCATCCGCGGTATGATGTCTTGGGTTGGCTTCCGCCAAACGTATGTTGAATATGAACGCGATGAGCGCTTTGCTGGTGAAACGAAATATCCATTAAAGAAAATGATTAAATTTGCATCAGATGGCATTATTGCATTTTCAACAAAACCGTTACGTATCGTTATGACTTTAGGCTTATTATCAGTTCTCATTTCAATAATTGTTCTATTATATACAATTACCGTGAAAATCATTGGCACTGGTACACAAACAGGTTGGGCATCAATTATGGTTGCTATTACATTCTTTAGCGGTATTCAGTTACTTGGTCTTGGAATCGTTGGCCAATATATTGCTCGTATTTACGACGAAAGCAAAAATCGTCCGATTTATATTGTGAAAGAAACAATCAATATTGAACAAGAAGAGACTACACAAACAAAAGAAAAAGTGAATGCATAATAAAAAAGGTAACAATGATAGCTTTCATTGTTACCTTTTTATATTGTAATACCCCATAAGCCTCAAACGAAATTCTTTTAAATTTGGATATACCTCTAAATTAGATAACATCCCTTGAATGACCGGGATCCTTGGATTTTGCAATCTCATTTCTGCCTCCAAAACATCTAATGTAACAAGCAATTCCTCATCTTCTAATTGATCAGCTAACGTGCGTTTAAAAACGATAATTTCTTTTAAAAAGTGTTCCTTAACCTGCTCCTTAATAAGCTCCGATTTGCAAAGGAATTCTCCCAGCTTTTCTTCATGTAACACAGGTTCTTCCGAAGATTCTACCAATCCATCTACTAAATCATCTACTCTTTTCAAAATAAAAGCAGAAACATAAGATAAGTCAATTTCTGGTGCTTGTAAAATAATTAGTTCTAAATATCCACGACATATGCCTTCTACCATAATGACTAAATCTAATAAATAAGGCATAACCTTCTCACCATAAATAGACAGTAAACTATTCCGATAAAATGCGTGAGACTCTAACTTCATCCGCATCATAAACTCTTCTACTTCTTTATTAAAAGGGATAGCATTTTCCCTTGCATGCATAATAATAAATTCTTTATGCTTTTGTATATCATTAAACTGGCAATGCAATTGTTTTGCAAATTTTTCACGCGGCAATAACGATTCTTTTTCAATATCCATCATTTTATTTTGAATCTTGTCATAGTAATATCGAAGTGTTGCTAATAAAAGCTCCTCTTTTGATTTAAAGTATAAATAGAAAGCTCCCTTAGATATGCCACAAGCGGTCACAATTTCCTGTACTGATGTCGCATTTACACCCTTAGTCGCAAATAACTTCATAGCCATCTCTATAATTAAACGCTCTTTTTCTTTCATATCATGTCTCTCCTAAATTTAATCTCGCATCTTATTATGAATTTATCCCGCTATTCGCCGGGCAGTAAACCCGATTGGTGAGGGCTGATAATCAGTAGGAATGAAAAAATCCCCACTGATTCAAGTTTCACTTTATTATACCATCCCTTTTCATTGACGGCTGACCAATCAGTCAGTTATATTATGTATTAGACTGACCAGTTGGTCAATACAATACAAAGGGAGCGCAAACATGAACAAAATCATTAATTTCTCGTTAAAAAATAAGTTCGCAGTTTGGCTACTAACCATTCTTGTTACCATTGCAGGTATTTATTCTGGCCTGAACATGAAGCTGGAAACAATTCCTGATATTACAACACCGATTGTAACAGTAACCACGGTTTATCCTGGTGCTACACCAGAAGAAGTAGCTGACAAAGTTTCAAAACCGATGGAAGAGCAACTGCAAAATTTAAGTGGTGTAAACGTTGTTAGTTCATCATCTTTTCAAAACGCATCTTCTATTCAGGTAGAATATGATTTTGATAAAAATATGGAAAAGGCTGAAACAGAAATTAAAGAAGCTCTCGCAAATGTGAAACTGCCAGAAGGTGTAAAAGACCCTAAAGTTTCACGTGTAAACTTTAATGCCTTTCCAGTTATTTCGTTAAGCGTAGCAAGTAAAAATGAATCTTTAGCTACCTTAACTGAAAATGTAGAGAAGAATGTTGTGCCAGGATTAAAAGGACTTGATGGTGTTGCATCTGTTCAAATTTCAGGTCAACAAGTAGATGAAGTACAACTTGTCTTCAAGAAAGATAAGATGAAAGAATTAGGTTTAAGTGAAGATACTGTAAAAAATGTAATTAAAGGATCGGACGTATCTTTGCCACTTGGCTTATATACATTTAAAGACACAGAAAAATCAGTTGTTGTAGATGGAAATATTACAACGATTAAAGCATTAACAGAATTAAAGATCCCGGCTATACCTTCATCACCGAGCGGTCAAGGTAGTCCAAACGCTGGAACCGGTGCACAAACGCCGCAAATGAATCCAGCCGCTATGAATGGAATTCCGACAGTTACATTAGACGAAATCGCTGACATTAAAGAAGTCGGAAAAGCAGAGTCAATTTCTCGAACAAACGGAAAAGAAGCAATAGGAATTCAAATTGTAAAAGCTGCTGATGCGAATACAGTTGATGTTGTAAATGCAGCGAAAGATAAAGTAAAAGAACTTGAGAAAAAATATAAAGACTTAGAGATTATTTCAACATTCGACCAAGGTGCACCGATTGAGAAATCAGTAGAAACAATGCTGAGCAAAGCCATTTTTGGTGCTATCTTTGCGATTGTTATTATTATGCTGTTCCTACGAAATATCCGAACAACATTAATCTCTGTCGTTTCCATACCACTTTCTTTATTAATTGCTGTATTAGTCATAAAGCAAATGGATATTACGCTTAACATTATGACACTTGGAGCAATGACAGTGGCTATTGGACGCGTTGTGGATGACTCCATTGTTGTTATTGAAAATATTTACCGACGAATGTCGTTATCAGAAGAGAAACTACGCGGAAAAGATTTAATTCGTGAAGCTACGAAGGAAATGTTCATTCCAATTATGTCTTCTACCATTGTAACAATTGCTGTATTCTTACCGCTTGGACTAGTAAAAGGTATGATTGGTGAAATGTTCTTACCATTTGCCTTAACTATCGTCTTCGCTTTATTAGCATCGTTACTAGTAGCAGTTACAATCGTGCCGATGCTAGCTCACTCTTTATTTAAGAAAGAGAGCATGAGGGAAAAAGAAGTACATCATGAAGAAAAACCAAGTAGATTAGCAAACGGGTATAAACGCATACTTGCATGGGCTTTAAATCATAAAATCATTACATCAAGTATCGCTGTCCTTCTATTAGTTGGTAGTCTTGCACTTGTTCCAGTTATCGGTGTAAGTTTCTTACCGTCTGAAGAAGAAAAAATGATCATTGCAACGTACAACCCTGAACCAGGGCAAACGTTAGAAGACGTTGAAAAAATTGCAACGAAAGCTGAGAAGCACTTCCAAGATAATAAAGACGTCAAAACAATTCAATTCTCATTAGGTGGCGAAAACCCAATGAGTCCTGGTCAATCCAACCAGGCAATGTTCTTCGTGCAATATGATAACGACACGAAAAACTTTGAAAAAGAGAAAGAACAAGTCGTTAAAGATTTACAGAAGATGTCTGGAAAAGGCGAATGGAAAAACCAAGATTTCGGAGCAAGTGGCGGTAGTAATGAAATTAAACTATACGTGTACGGAGATAGCTCGGAAGACATTAAGCCTGTCGTAAAAGATATTCAAAATATCATGAAGAAAAATAAAGACTTAAAAGATATAGACTCTAGTATTGCAAAAACATACGCAGAGTACACTTTAGTCGCAGATCAAGAAAAACTAAGTAAAATGGGTCTCACAGCTGCGCAAATTGGAATGGGACTTTCTAATCCACATGATCGCCCTGTTCTAACAACAATTAAAAAAGACGGTAAAGATGTCAATGTATATGTAGAAGCTGACAAACAAAATTATGAAACAATCGATGACTTAACAAATCGAAAAATTACAACACCACTTGGTACTGAAGTGGCTGTGAAAGATGTTATGACTGTAAAAGAAGGTGAAACTTCAAATACAGTAAAACACCGCGATGGCCGTGTTTATGCAGAAGTAAGTGCAAAACTAACATCTGATGACGTTTCAAAAGCATCTGCCGCTGTTCAAAAAGAAGTAGATAAAATGGATCTTCCTTCGGGCGTAGATGTTTCTATGGGCGGCGTTACAAAAGATATTGAAGAATCATTCAAGCAACTTGGCTTAGCGATGTTAGCTGCGATTGCCATCGTATACTTCGTTCTTGTCGTTACATTTGGCGGTGCCCTTGCACCATTCGCAATTTTATTCTCGCTACCATTTACAATTATTGGAGCACTTGTTGCCTTATTAATCTCGGGCGAAACGCTAAGTGTCTCTGCAATGATTGGTGCGCTTATGTTAATTGGTATCGTTGTAACAAATGCAATCGTGCTTATCGACCGCGTTATTCATAAAGAAAATGAAGGTCTATCAACACGTGAAGCTTTATTAGAAGCCGGTGCTACACGCCTTCGTCCGATTTTAATGACTGCAATTGCAACAATCGGGGCCCTTATCCCGCTTGCATTAGGATTTGAAGGTAGCGGCTTAATTTCTAAAGGACTTGGTGTAACGGTAATTGGTGGATTAACAAGTTCAACGTTATTAACACTTCTTATTGTTCCAATCGTTTATGAAGCATTAAGCAAGTTCAAAAAGAAAAAAGCAAAATAACAAAAAAATAACCTCGCAGTTAGCGAGGTTATTTTTTATTTCCGAATAAGATTAGGAAATCACCATATCCTTCTTTCTCTAATTCCTCTTTTGGAATAAATCGAAGAGCTGCGGAGTTAATACAGTAACGAAGACCATCTGGTCCTGGACCGTCTGGAAATACGTGCCCAAGATGCGAATCTCCTTCCTTACTTCTCACTTCTGTACGAGTCATATTATGACTCACATCCATTTTTTCTTTCAGACTAGCTGACATAACTGGCTTTGTAAAACTAGGCCATCCACACCCACTATCAAACTTATCTAAAGAAGTAAACAAAGGCTCACCTGAAACGATATCTACATAAAGACCTTCTTCTTTATGATTCCAATACTCATTTCGAAAGGGTGGTTCCGTTCCATTTTCCTGCGTTACATAAAATTGCATCTCATTGAGTTTTTCTTTTAAATGAGCATTATCTTTTGGCCAATGTTGTTTAATAAACGCATCTCGTCCTGAGCCTTTACGGTATAACTCGTAGCGGAATGTGTTTTTCTTATGATATCCTTGATGATATTCTTCAGCCGGATAAAACGTAGTAGCTGGTAATATTTTTGTCGCAATCGGCTTTGAAAAGCGTCCGCTCATTGCAAGCTCTTCTTTTGAAGCTTCTGCTTTTTTATGTTGTTCTTCATTCTGATAAAAAATCACTGTTTCGTAAGACTGTCCACGGTCGTGGAATTGCCCACCTATATCAGTCGGATCAATTTGTCTCCAGTATATATTTAATAACTCCTCATACGGCATTTTATTTGCATCAAATGTAATTTGTACTGCCTCATAATGTCCCGTCGTTTCTGAACATACTTCTTTATACGTTGGGTTCTCTTTATGACCACCCGTATAGCCAGAAACAACCTGTATAATTCCTTCCATCTCTTCAAATGGCGAAACCATACACCAGAAGCACCCTCCAGCAAATGTAGCTTGCTCTACCTTTTCATTTACAGCCATTCTTTCACCCCTATTCTATGTTCTTCTTACAGTATGGCATAAGAAACATCATGTTATAAAAGAAAAAGCATCGAACATCGATGCTTTTTCTTTACTTCACTTTATTTTTTTCCAACATCCTTCTCCATTTCATCACTTGTCACATCTAAGACATCTAATAAGAAAATAAAGATTGGAATACCGATAATTAATCCCCATACACCTAAGAAGTGTTCTGAGAAGATTAATACCATAAATGTATAGAAAATCGGTAAATTTGTTTTTTGCGACATAAACTTCGGATTTAGCACGTAACTTTCAAGCGCATGAATTACTGTTACGATAACTAAAATATAAACAACGTACATAATACCGCCGATATTGTAAGCAATCATACAAAGCGGGAATAACGAAATGATAACCCCAGCTACTGGAATTAAACCAAGCAAGAAGATCATTAACGCTAAACCTAATAATTGCGGGAATCCTAATATCCATAGTGCAATAACGGATAAAACACAGTTAACAACTGCAATTAAAAATTGTGCTTCAATTACTTTTCCGAATGAACGTGCAAATTTCTTACCGAAGTACTCAATTTCAGTATAAAATATTGCAAGTCGGCTTTCTTTAAATTTTGCAGTAAAAGCAACGATACGAGCTTTTTCCAATAAGAAAAATAAACTTAAAATTAAAGAAAGTAACACTTGAAGACCAAATTTCCCAACATTCGTAATCGATTTATACAAAATGTCGACGCCTTGTCCTACATATTTTGAAAGTTCCATATGGTTGACAGCATTCACTGCATACTTAATTAATTCACTATCTGGTGGGTTTCTTAAAAATACATTAAATTGATAAATCAATTGTGAAATTTGTATCGTTAATACTGGTAAATATTTAAATAGCGTAATAGCAATTCCACCAATTAACATTACATATAGAAATGCTATAATAATCTTTCGATTAATGGGCATGAAATGATCTAATTTACGAGAAATAAACTTTTGGAATCGATCCATTAAATACGTGAGAATAAACGTAATTAAAATTAAATTCAACATACTTTGCAGCCCGTATAACACGAGAGCAAGTATTACTAATACGAGTAACCTCTGAAATCCTTTGCTTTGAAACAGGTTTTTTATTTGCATAATCGACGAGTACTCTCTCCTGTCCTATAAAGTAAAACGTTAATAAGTAGATTTTTTCTCTCTTCTCTACCTTTAATTATTTATTCATATGAAGATTTTTATAAGCTTATTATATATCTCCCTTAGCAGATCCTATAGTAGCTTACTTCTTATTTTACAATACAATGACCTAATTCAAAACGTATTCTACACAGTATTAATGAAGATTTAAGGAAACTTACATTTTATTTAAATAGGTCTTACCACTACTGTAACATAAAAAGCAAGCTATCAGTAGAAATCTGTCCTACAAATAGCTTGCTTTTCTCATTTTTTAAGTAAGTTTTCCTAGCCAATGAATGGCATAAACATTGGTATGACAACTACAGTTACAACCCCAACTACTGTTACAGCAATACTTGCCATAGCTGCCTCTACTTCACCCATTTCAATTCCTACTGCCACTCCTAATGCGTGACCTGCTGTTCCAAGTGCTAAACCTTTTGCAATTGGATGTTTTACTCTAAATGTTTTTAAGAATAACGCTCCTAATGCGTATACGATAACTGCGTTAAAAATAACTGCAAACGATGTAATTGCTGGTATGCCACCAATACTTTCAGAGATTGGTAACGCAATTGCTGTTGTTGCTGCTTGTGGTAACATTGAATTCATTACTGCTGTATCTAGACCAATTGCTTTTGCAACAATGAACACGACAATTACTGAGCAAATGGATCCAACTACGATAGCCGATAAAATTTGCCACCAATATTTTTTCAGCTTGTCCACTTGTTTATATAATGGAATTGCAAACGCGATTGTTGCTGGTTCTAAGAAGAAGCTAATCATTTTTCCGCCAGTATTATATTCTTCAAAAGTAAAATTACCTACTTTTAGAAAGACAATCCCTAATACCATCGCTACGAATAATGGTGTGAATAAGAAGAATCCTTTTGAATGCTTAAATAATAATGTTCCGATTCCGTATGCTATTAATGAAACGACGATTCCGAAATATGGAGTCATTGTGCTTGCCATGTTCATTCCCTCCTAACAATATATACTAAATTGGTTATGCAACTTTTCCGTGCTTGCGTCCTTTATTTACTACTTTCAATTCTTTCGTATCTTCTATTTCTTTTTCATCTTTTCCTAAAATGAATTGTGCAAATAACCCTGTTACAGCGAGTAAAATAATTGTTGCTACAACAATTACAGTTAAAATTTGTACAAAATATTGTCCCATTACACCGAGAGAATTAATAACTGAAATACCTGATGGAACGAAAAGGAATCCGATAATACCTGTTAAGGCCGTTCCGAGTGATTCAACTTGTTCCAATTTAATAACCTTCAAACATAATAGGCTAAATAAAATAACTAATCCGATCACCGATGAAGGCATCGGAATTGGTAAATGTGTTGCAATAATATTAGAAACTAACATAATAGCTGAGAATATGAATGCTTGTGATAAGAAACTATATACTTTTTTCGTACTCATTTTGGCCACCTCTTTCGATTTGGTACCTTTATTGTATAAGATACAAGCAAAACTGTAAGCGTTTACACAACAGAACGTCAAATATACAAAATTAATTACAGAAATAGGCAGATGAAATACAAAAAGCTACTTCTTAAATACGAAGTAGCTTTTTGAGTTCTTTTGCATATGTACGGCTAACAGGTACTTTTGATCCTTCTTTCATAATTAAATTATATGTAGAATTGAACCATGGTTGTATTTCTGTAATATGATTAATATTTGCAATAAAACTGCGATGGACACGCATAAAACTTGCTTGCGGCAACTTCTTTTCTAAAATGACAAGTGTATCATGTGTTACATATGTTTCTCTCATCGTTTTTACTGTCACTTTTCCGTCCACAAGTCCTACATATATAATATCTTCAATATTCACAAGTACAATCGATTCTTCAATTGGTAATGCTAATTTATGCATCTCGGTCGTTACGTCTACACTCTTTACTTCTTGTTTTGTTTCTAATTTTATTTGTTTTTGCTTTTTATATTTCTTTAATGTCTGTACGATACGCTCTTCATCGAACGGCTTTAAAATGTAGTCTAACGCATCTACTTCAAATGCTTGCAACGCATATTGATCATAGGCCGTAGCAAACACAATTGCAGGTGGATTTTTCATCTTCTTTAATATATTTGCGATTTCAAATCCATTATCATCAGATAACTGAATATCTAGGAACACAATATCTGGTTTATTTTGCATTAGCTCTTCTAATGCATCCTCTACACAATCTGCCTCACCAATTATCTCTACTTCTTTCGTTTGCTCTAATAAATATTTCAATTCATCACGCGCTAACATTTCATCATCAACTACTAATACTTTTAACACTCCGTTTTTCCTCCCCTACTTTTTTCGGAATTACAAAGAGGAACTTTGTCCCTTGCTCTAATTCACTTTCAATTT
Source organism: Bacillus cereus group sp. BfR-BA-01379 (assembly GCF_022663605.1). Classification (NCBI taxonomy): domain Bacteria; kingdom Bacillati; phylum Bacillota; class Bacilli; order Caryophanales; family Bacillaceae; genus Bacillus; species Bacillus cereus group sp. BfR-BA-01379. The sequence goes on along the minus strand of NZ_JAKUFT010000016.1, from coordinate 59,318 downwards.
GAAGCATTGTCTCTTTCCCAAATAACCCGATAAGTCGTTCATTAATATTATATAAAGCTGTTCCGGTCCCTTTCTTTGATGGAACTACCATTTTTCCTAATTGTCCTAGACGTTCACTCTCAATTCCTTGTCCATTATCTTGAACTTCAAAATGCACCATCCCCTCTTTTTCAAACACATGTACTTCAACTTCGCACACCGGCTGCTTTTTCGGAAAAGCATGGCGCAATGCATTTTCAACTAATAGCTGCAGTACAAATGGTGGAACTAAGGTCGTCTTTAACTCTTCCTCAATGTACATCTTCACTGCATACTTATTCGGAAACCTCGCTTGTTCTAACGATAAATATGCATGTACATGATTTAACTCTTGTTCTAATGGAATAAGCAATTGGCGTGCCCCTTGCAAATTACAACGAAAATACACGCTAAGCTGCAATAATAATTTTCTCGCTTTTTCTACATCTGTTCGGCATAAAGCCGATACAGTATTAATTGCATTAAATAAAAAATGCGGATTGATTTGTGCTTGTAACGCTTTTATTTCGGCATCTTGCAATAACTTACTTTGTAACTCTGCTTCACCTAACTCAAGTTGTGTAGAGAATATTTTCGCCAGCCCTTCCGCTAGCTCTTCTTCCACACGACTTAATTGATTAGAGTTTTTAAAATAAAGCTTCAATGTTCCTATCGTATTCCCATGTGAAGTTAGTGGAATAACAACCGCCGCTTGTAACGGACACCCTTCATGCTGACAATTAATACTTTCACGTGATTTCGCTTTCATTATTTTCCCTGTTTTTAATACTGTTTTTGATAAACCTGTTATTAAACTGTGTGAAGGAATATGATGATCTGACGCTAATCCAACGTGAGCTAATATTTTCTCTGTATCTGTTAAGGATACCGCATCTGTTCCTGTAAAGCGGTGAATAATTTGTGCCACATGTTTACAAGAATCTTCCGTTAATCCTCTGCGAAAATATGGCAATGTTTTGTCAGCAATTCGTAATACTTTATGCGTTTGTAAAGCTTTCGCATTTTCTTCCTGGCGCAAAATAGCTTGTATCATAGAAAGTAAAATAAAACTTCCGAAACTATTTACAAGGATCATGGGTATCGCAATTGTTTTCACGATACTAATCCCATCCTCTACGATTAATAGGATCATAATCATTTCTAAAGAAACGATAAACACGCTTAAAACCGCCGAAAACTTAGGCGTAATTGCACGATTATATTTTTTGAAAATGTATCCAATATACCCCGTTATAACACCTGCTAAAATTGACGAGATTGCACAACTTAGCGCTGTTGTCCCGCCAAGCATATAACGGTGAATACCAGCAATCGATCCTACTCCAATTCCGACGATAGGACCACCAAGCAATCCACTAATTCCAACACCCATAATACGTGTATTCGCAATTGTACTAGATGACGAAACACCTTGTAGCCAATTTTCATTCATAATTGTATTACCTGCAATTTCAATTCCCGTGTAATTACTTACAATTGTAAACACTGAAAAAATACAAATAAGCTTAAGCTTATCTACATACCCATCTTGTCTATGAAGAAGGCGCCTGAACGTTTTAATATGAGACAGTAAAAATCCTAAAATAACAATAAGTCCGACACGTTCAATCATCATAAGTACTAAATTTAGCATCTGTGATTCATTCCTTTTTATATGAGTTAGTTTTATTATGGGAAAATAATGAAGTGGGCGTCAAGGAGAATGAAGTATCTTTTGAAATATTTTACACATAACACTTCACTCTTTATTTGACAATCTAATAGAAGAGTGCTAAAAATAAGGTAATATAATACAGTCCTTTAACCCAACCCCGTGAGGTTGAGAAGGAAGTCGGAATATACTATACGTATGGTCTTTTTTAGGGATACGTATGCTTTTTTGGCCTTCTCATCATATCAGGTGAGAAGGCCTTTTGTTATTCTTCCATAGCGACTGTAGAAGAAAATAAGGAGGAGTAATGATGAACGTTACTACTGATGTACAATCAACAACAGAGGAGACGAAAGAGAAAAGATATAAAACATTGTTTGGTTCTGCGCTAGGATATGCAGCAGAAGGTTTAGATATGTTGCTCTTATCTTTCGTACTCGTCTACATTTTAAAAGAATTTCATTTAAGCCCTGTTGAAGGTGGAAACTTAACTTTAGCTACCACAATAGGAATGCTAATTGGGTCTTATTTATTTGGATTTATTGCTGATTTATTTGGGCGTATCCGTACGATGGCCTTCACAATCTTACTATTCTCACTAGCAACAGCACTTATTTATTTCGCAACAGATTATTGGCAATTATTAATTCTTCGCTTTTTAGTTGGAATGGGAGTTGGTGGTGAATTCGGGATCGGGATGGCCATCGTAACTGAAACATGGTCTAAAGAAATGCGCGCTAAGGCGACATCCGTTGTTGCACTTGGATGGCAATTTGGCGTACTAGTCGCTTCACTCCTTCCAGCATTTATCGTCCCGCATTTCGGATGGAGAGCTGTTTTCTTATTTGGGCTCATTCCCGCTCTACTAGCTGTCTATGTACGAAAAAGTTTAAGTGAACCGAAAATATGGGAACAAAAACAAAGATACAAAAAAGAGTTGTTACAAAAAGAAGCTGAAGGTAATTTAACAACTACCGAGGCAGAACAACTAAAGCAAATGAAAAAGTTCCCACTTCGAAAGTTATTTGCCAATAAAAAAGTAACGATAACAACAATCGGTCTTATTATTATGTCATTCATCCAAAACTTCGGATATTATGGAATTTTCACATGGATGCCAACTATTTTGGCAAATAAATATAACTACACGTTAGCAAAAGCGAGCGGTTGGATGTTCATCTCTACGATCGGCATGCTAATTGGAATTGCAACGTTCGGTATTCTAGCCGATAAAATTGGTCGCCGTAAAACTTTTACAATCTATTATGTCGGTGGTACTATATACTGCCTCATTTACTTCTTCTTATTCACAGACTCAACATTATTGTTATGGGGAAGTGCATTGCTTGGATTCTTTGCAAATGGCATGATGGGAGGATTCGGAGCAGTTTTAGCTGAAAACTATCCCGCTGAAGCTCGCTCGACAGCAGAGAACTTTATTTTCGGCACAGGACGCGGTTTAGCTGGATTTGGGCCTGTTATTATCGGATTACTTGCTGCAGGTGGAAATTTAATGGGGGCACTATCTCTCATCTTCATTATCTACCCAATTGGTTTAGTTACGATGCTACTATGTGTCCCAGAGACGAAAGATAAAGTATTAGAATAGATTGAAACTGTACAGAGTATGATCCTCCTTCGGGAAAAGTAGTTAAATAAATAGTAAAGAGGAAGCATCTCAAATGAAATGCTTCCTCTTTTTATATAAATACAATTATTTATTTTGATTTACTAGCTTTTTGGAACAAGAAAGAGGTTTTCTCTTCTTCTTTTACAATACCTTGTTTTAAGGCTAATTCTCCTGCAACTTTAGGCGCTAGCCATAGCATTGGGAATAACAGAATGGATACCGGGACAGCTGTTACTACGATGAATGATTGCAATGCATTAATACTTCCCTCACCCATGTATAAAAGAATCGCTGCAACTGTTCCCATAATAAGCGACCAAAACACTCGCAAACTAATTCTAGGATCTCCATCTCCAGTCACTGCCATTGAAATCGAATAAGCCATTGAATCTCCCGTTGTCACTACAAATAAAATTGTTAATAAAAGAAATGCAGGTCCAATAATATTAGATAGTGGCAGTTGCTCTGTAATTGCAATCATAGCCGCTGGCATACCAGATTCACTTAATGCGTTCGAAATAGAACCAGGCTTCATTAACTCATAAAATATACCTGATCCTCCCAAAATCGTAAACCAAAACGTTGTAATAATAGGTGCAATAATTCCAATTGCAACGATGATTTCTCGGATTGTTCTTCCTCTTGAAATACGGCTCACTAAAATTGCCATCATTGGTCCATATCCAATAAACCATCCCCAGAAAAAGATTGTCCATGAGCCTAACCAACCTGTATCACCACGATATGTGCTCATTGGAATAAATTCATTTATATAAAATCCAAACGAAGAAACAAATGAATCAATAATAAATCCACCTGGTCCAAACAATAATACGAATACCATTAATAAAACTGCTAACCTAACATTTAAATTACTTATAATTTGAATCCCTTTATCAATTCCCGTTACCGCAGATATAGTAGAAACAGCTACTACACAAACAATAATGGCTAATTGAGTAGTAAACACATCAGGAATGTCAAACAATGCTTGTAACCCATAACTTGCTTGTAGTCCTAAAAATCCGATTGGACCAATCGTCCCTGCTGCTACCGCAATAATGGCAAATACATCGATTATTGTTCCAAGCCAACTCTTTCGCAATTTCTCTCCAAAAATAGGATATAAAAGCGTTCGAGGTTTTAATGGCATACCTTTATGATAATGTCCGTACATCATAACTACCGCACTAATTGTACCTAAAATCGTCCAAGCGAGGAAACCCCAGTGCATATAACTTTGTGCTAAAGCAGGCATTACCGCTTCTTTCGTCCCAGCAGTTATACCTTCATGTATTGGTGGCACCGTCATCAAATGGTACATCGGCTCTGCAGCTGCCCAAAAAACGCCACCTCCGGCAAGTAATGTAGACATAATAATAGCTAGCCATTTTGTCGTACTAATCTCAGGTTTTTCTAGCCCCCCAAGTTTAACTCTCCCATATTTCGAAAACGCCATACACATTGCCACAATAAATGTACCAATTAATAAAACCTGCCAAAAGGCACCAAAATATTTAATTGAAGCTGCAAAACTGCTATTAATGGCTCCCTCTACGTAACTTTTATTTAAAATAACTGCAATTACAAATAATAAAAGTGAGCCACCACTAATAAGAAATACAGGCCAATCTGTTTTTCGACTCTTCATTCTCATTTACACTTCCTCCTTCCTCAGCAATCTAAAAAAACAACTTTATTATGTTTTATTGTTTACACCCAAAACATAATGATTATATAAGCATAATAATTCACCGATTTTCCACACACTTATGTTGTCCCTAAAAATATGCTAAATCCCTTATTTAAAAGAAAATTTCTATTCCTATTACATAAAAAAGCAAAACAAAAGACCTTATATTTCTATAAGGTCTTCGAAACAGAAATTTGATTATAACATAAGGAACATCTTGGTTCAAAAAGCTCCTTCCAAAAATAACCGAGCGTAAAGGCTTCCATTTGCTACGTAACAGTAATTAAAAAAAATTATATTTTGCATAAAAAGACTATACTAAATATCATTTATGAAAGAAATTTGGCTTCAAAATTTCATTCGGATACGGTTTATGATAAATATGAGTGGTAGCTGGAGATAACGGTGGAATGAGCCACACCCAATTGCCTGTTACAACCCGTCCACATGCTGCTTCTTGCTTCTCAAATTGTTGAAATTGTTGTGCAGCTGTATGGTGATCCACAATACTAACTCCTTGTTTTTTGAAGGAATGTAATACAGCAATATTCAACTCAATTAGCGCCTTGTCTTTCCATAACGTACCGTTTCTCGATGTATCTAATTCCATCATCTCCGCAACAGCCGGAAGTAAATTATAGCGATCATAATCCGCTAAGTTACGAGCCCCAATCTCCGTTCCCATATACCATCCATTGAACGGAGCTGCCGTATAAGAAATACCGCCAATTTCTAAGCGCATATCTGAAATCATTGGAACCCCATACCATTTTGCTCCTAAAGATGAGATTGGGTACTCTGGATGTTCAATCGGTACCTCTTTCACTTCTTTTTTAGGAATTTCTTTATATACAGGTTCTTTTCCATCAACAGAAAACACAAGTGGCAATACATCGAAATTCGTACCTTCTCCTTGCCAGCCAAGTTCCTGACAAAAATCCGTAAACGCAGTGGAATGAGAGTCACCAATCACTCCCATTTCTGTTTTATATCCTGCATATCGAATCAATTGGTGATTATAAATTCGTATATTATTTTCCTCACCTTGATATTGCTTAAAAATTGTAATTGTCGGTTTCACTTTTCCATCGTTCGTTGCATATTTAATATGATGAATTAATGCATTATATACACCTTCTTCATCATTTACTTCACGTGCATCTAATATGTGCATCTTACTCCAAAATAGTCTTCCAATACATCGATTACTATTGCGCCATGCCATTCGCGATCCATGAACAAGTTCTTCGAATGTATGCTCATACGTCCCCGTCTTCTCTATCTCAACTTGAATTTCTTTCACACGCTCTTCTATGAATTGCTCTTTATTAAGCTCTTTATAGCAAATCGTAATAAACTGACTCGCTTCCTCTATTAATTGTTTCGTTTTACTCATAAACAATCTCCTTCTATTTCAACAAAACGTTCTACTTTACAGTATAAGCAAAAAGAATACGAGTCACAAATGAAAGTCGAAGTGTTACTTTTATTGTAATATTTTTCAGAAAATTAAAGACATTACTATTGACTTACATAAAAAATAGGTGTATTTTTGACTCAGGTAAAGTTTTTTTACCTAGACCAACTTTTAAAAAGAAAGGAGGTAATGTTATGTCTTCATTTCAATTGCCAAAGCTTTCATATGACTATGATGAACTAGAGCCATATATCGATAGCAATACGCTTTCCATTCATCATGGAAAGCACCATGCGACATACGTAAATAACTTGAATGCCGCTTTAGAAAACTATACGGAATTACATAATAAATCTTTAGAAGAGTTACTATGTAATTTAGACGTTTTACCAAGGGAAATTGTTACAGCTGTAAGAAATAACGGCGGTGGTCACTATTGTCATAGTCTTTTTTGGGAAGTAATGAGCCCACGAGGTGGCGGTGAACCTAATGGAGACGTTGCAAAAGTAATTGATTATTATTTCAATACCTTTGACAACTTAAAAGATCAACTTTCCAAAGCAGCTATTAGTCGTTTTGGAAGTGGCTATGGATGGCTTGTCCTGGATGGTGAAGAACTTTCCGTTATGAGTACACCAAATCAAGATACACCTTTGCAAGAAGGTAAAATTCCATTACTCGTCATCGATGTATGGGAACACGCCTATTATTTAAAGTATCAAAATCGGCGTCCAGAATTTGTTACCAATTGGTGGCATACAGTGAACTGGGACCAGGTAAATGAAAAGTATTTACAAGCAATTCAATCACAAAAGCATTAGTCGTGCGTATAAGGTAAGTTTGGTAATGTAAAATTAGTATTGTCGAAATCCTCCAGAATCCCCCGGATTGCCACCGGGGGATTTATGATTACTCCATTGCATGTATGTAATAACGTAATACTTGTTCTATGTCTATTTTCAACTCTCGGAACGGGAATCCTAATTCACTAGCTTTTCCATTATGTAATGTACAATTAATCACTTCATTATAAGGCCCTACATTATCTCCTTCTTCTTGAACAAGTGCTTTTATTCCCGTATTTTCTTCTATGAAATGAATAACTTCGCTAGTAGAAACTACCCCGTTGCTACAAGCATTAATTGGCCCTTCTATGTCTTTCATCCCACACCAAGCTAAAAATTCTCCTGCCTCTTTCTCATGTATAAATGACAACTCTCCATCTAAATGCTTCACCGCGACAGGCTCTTCCTTCACAATATGTTCAACGTAAAATTGTAACCTTTTCGTATAATCGTTTTCTCCAATAACAACTGGAAAACGTACTGCAACAACTGGAAATGTTGCTTGTTGAAATACAGCAGCTTCAGCTAATCGCTTGCCTTCACCATAATTAAAATCCTTCCTATCCCCATACGTAATAGCATACTCATACGGATTAAAGTTCTCTTCTAACAATTCTAATGACGGCTCGTAAACAGCCATTGAAGATGTCATAACGTATTTCTTCGTTTTTCCTCGTAACACCTTACATATTACCTTCGCTGCATTCGAGCAATAGCATAAATTATCGTATACGATATCATAACTTTTATCTTCTAGATGCTCTGCAAGTTGTTTTTCATCTTCTCTATCTACAATCAGTCTTTTTACTCTACTTCCAAAGGAATCTTCCGTAATTCCTCTCGTCGCAATCGTCACATCGTGTCCATCTTGTAAAAGTGCTTCTACTAAATGTTTACCAAAAAATCTTGTTCCCCCTAGTACCAATACTTTTTTCAACTTCATCATCCCCATTTTGATAAAATGTAAAATAATACCTCTCTATTATAACTGCTCATATATAAAAAGCATGGAATTCGTTTAACGATTCCATGCTTTTCTACAGAAAATATATTAACGTACTCGATATTTATAAATACAATAACAGAAGTATAAAATAGAAATTACGGATACATAAACCCATAGATCATATACAAATCCCTCTCCCCATACTCCCATAAAATAAAAGAGTGAAGGTAACGTCAATGTTACCCATGATTGTACGAAGGCGATTCTTCCAAGATATTGATTGATATTCTTTTTTTGTGTATTTAATACAAAGAATAAATACCAAAGTAATGCCCACATAAACCACGTTAACGCATTCACAACATCATGGAATTGAACAAATGAAACAACCATATAGAATAAAGCAATAATTGCTACCCAAATACAAAACCAGCCTAGACCGCTACTATCCATTCCTTTTATAAAAGTAACACCTACATATAAATATGTTAATCCAAATAAGAAAGTAGCTGCATATGAATACACTGTCCAATTGCTTTGGTCAGAAATCATGATCAAATAGAACGGAATAATAATTTGTAGTGCACCTACAAATAAATTAAAAACACCCGCGCTTTTCACCTCTGCTTTTCCTAATATAACAAGACTATTCAAAAATAAAGCTGCACCCGAAAGTAATAATCCTACGTAACCCATATATCCTCATGTGAAAACCTTACATTTTCACACTGTCCCCTCCTTATCTTGTAAAAATTATATTATTCCTTATTCTCTTTCTTACTTACAACTACATACAAAGTTTTTTAGAAATAAGTCAGACTTCCTACCTTAAAAAACAATAAAAAAAACCTTTTCATACATGTCATACAGTAATGATATCAATCGAAATGTATCACATAATAAAAACGCTTTCAATAATAGGTAATCCAATCAAAAAGCTAATAAGATTATTTGATTATAAACGCACTTTAACAATGATACAAGTATTAGAATACTCTTCCATATTACATTTTTTATTTCTATGAAAAGTTGATATAATAATGCATTTTCCCTATCTCCTTCTATCAATGATCTGCATAGAATATTGTACAATCATATTAAATTAGAAAGGTCTGATATTTATGCCTCTTCATTATCCAAATCAATCTGTTATTCATTCAACAGGTGTATTAACAAGAGAGCCTGCAACAGTTTCAGCAGTAATAAATATTGTAAATTTAGATGCATATTACGCACACTATGTAAATATAGAAGTGTGGGATTGGTCTAACTATTCTAATCCTGTAAAATTACCTGTATTCATCGGTGAAGATACAGTGGTAGAATTCCCATACCCTTTACAAGGTAACAACCTAGCAGTATTTTATGCTAATTTAGATGAAGCTATTAATTTGTATGAAATTCGTATTTCTTATCCTCCCCACTCCAATATTATTGCAAATTGTTTCGGAAGAAGCTTACCGCCTTATACAAGCCAAGAAGGTAATACAGTGTATCATAAACAACTTGTTCGCATTCATTAAGAGTTCTTTCCTCTATAGAACCAGTTGCTATTCAAACGCTATGGTCAGTAATATGTTCTCTTTCCTAAATTGAACATATTACTGATCTCAAGCAATAAAATAAGAGAATGCTTTACTAACTACCCTAAATCATTTGATAACCATTTTTATTATTTACCTGCCATCTCCAAGAATCTAAACACATCTCTTCTAACCCATATTCCGCTTCCCATCCTAATTCTCGTTTCGCTTTAGATACATCAGCAAAACATATTGCTACATCACCAGGACGACGCCCTATTACTTTATAAGGTATTTTTTTACCTGAAACCTTCTCGAAAGCCTTTACCATCTCCAATACACTATATCCTTTACCTGTGCCAAGATTGTATGCCTCGATTCCTTTCGTCTCAAGTACTTTCTCAAGTGCCTTTACATGTCCTTTTGCAAGATCAACAACGTGAATATAATCACGGACACCGGTCCCATCTTTCGTTGGATAATCATTGCCGAATATATTTAGCTCTTTTAACTTACCTACCGCCACCTGCGTTACATATGGCATTAAATTATTCGGAACTCCATTTGGATCTTCTCCAATACGGCCACTTTTATGTGCTCCAAATGGATTGAAATAACGAAGTAACGCAATACTCCATTCATCATCAGCTTTTGCTACATCACGCATAATTTGCTCAATCATTAATTTTGTTTGTCCATATGGATTTGTCACACTTAGCGGAAATTCTTCTGTAATTGGTGATGTTTTTGGAATTCCATATACAGTTGCAGATGAACTAAAAATAAATTTTTTAACATTATGTTTCTGCATCACATCACATAGTATGATTGTACTTATTATATTATTATAATAATATGTAAGAGGAATTGTAGTTGATTCCCCCACCGCTTTAAACCCAGCAAAATGTATAACCGCTTCAATGTTATTTCTCAAAAAAATCTCATTCATTTTTTCACGATTTAAAACACTTTCTTTATAAAATTCGAATTGTTTTCCTGTTATCTCTTTTACTCGGTTTAAAGACTCGATTGAACTATTTGAAAGATTATCTACGACTATAATTTTATAATTACTATTTAATAATTCTATACACGTATGACTACCAATATATCCTGCTCCACCCGTTATAAGTATCGCCATATATAGAGTCCCCCACTAATTATAAAATTTTATAACCTCAATACATATCTATCCTACCATGAAAATACTGATAATTCTAAAAATATTTTTAGTTATTATTTATATGAAAAAGAGCCGCATAACTTTTACGTTATGCAGCTCTTTAACATACATATGTGTCTATATCTTTATTTATTAATCAAGAAAAATAAAAACCACTCGAAAATTCCATCTTATTAAATTACGTAGCAATATACACTTAAAAAGTGGGCAAGGCTTCCCAATAACACGAACACGTGAAAGATTTCATGATGCCCCATATGTTTAAACTCTAACCATTTTGGCTTTGTTCCATAAATAAATCCACCAATCGTATAAAAAATGCCCCCAAGCACTAGAAACACAATACCTCCTGCACTTAAGTTAGCAGCTAACGGTGCAAAGAACAGAACAATTAACCAACCCATTGTAATATAAATTGTTGTTGATAACCATCTCGGGCAACTAAACCAAAACATTTTAAAAACAATACCACAAATGGCCGTTGCATAAACTAAACAAAATAATAATAAACCGTTTGCGGAATGTAATGTAATTAAACAAAATGGTGCATATGTACCTGCAATCAATATGAAAATCATAGAGTGATCAAGCTTTCGGAAGAAATAAATAACGCGTTCACTGGCTACAACACTATGATATACAGCTGATGCTGTATACAGAACCATCATTCCGATACCAAACAAAATAACAGCTGTAATTGACGCAAAAGATGGCATTTTAACAGAAACTTTTACAAGCATAGCTAATAATGCAACAAATGATAATACAGCTCCTCCCAAATGGGTAAAAGCATTAACCGGTTCTCTTATATACGCATTCATATAAACACCCCTCATATAATTACATGTAGTTTTCATAACTACATGTAATTATATACACATTAATCTTATAGGTCAACATTTACAATTCATTTGTTTCGTAATACCATATTTAGAGATAAACTAAACATTATGCTCCACTAAGTTATAAAAGCGAGGGGTTCTACGTGGAAAATATAAATAAATTGCTTGAAGCATTACATTTAGAAAAAAATATTACGCTTGAGGATATTCCAAATGTCGACTTGTATGTAGACCAGGTTGTCCAACTATTTGAAAATACTTATGCGGATACAACAAGAACCGATGATGAAAAAGTATTAACAAAAACAATGATTAACAATTATGCAAAAGGTAAACTGTTTATTCCAATCAAAAATAAAAAATATTCAAAAGAGCATATGATTTTAATTAGCTTAATTTATCAATTAAAAGGGGCCCTTTCCATTAGTGACATAAAAAGCTCCTTAGAAAATATAAATGAATCCTTATTAACCGATGATTCACTCGAATTAAATACGCTATATAAAGATTATCTTTCTCTTACCGAAAACAACGTCGAAAGCTTTACACAGGACGTAAATAACCGCGTTTCAGAAGTAAGTGAGATTTCTTCTTTAGAAGACCCTAACCTAGAGAAGTTTTTATTATTAACATCATTTGTGTCGATGAGTAATATGTATAGGCGCTTAGCTGAAAAGTTGATTGATGATTTAAAAGAATCTTAAACAAAAAACTATCCACCTGTTATAGTGGATAGTTTTTTGTTTACTTAATTGCCTCATGAACTTTTAATTGTTTACCTTTTATCGTTGTATTTCTCATAACCTTTAAAACAAGTGGTCCTTTTCCGTTTAATATTTCAACATAAGAAACATTATCTTGTATTGTAATAATACCTATATCATCTGCAGAAACACCTTGAATTTTAGCAATTGTACCAACGAAATCTACCGCCCTAATTTTCTTTTTCTTTCCGCCATTAAAGTACAATTTCATAATTCCTTTGTTTAGGTCTGCACTTTTATCTTTCTTTATAATTGGTTTAGCATATATTTTTTCTTCAAATACTGCTTTCTTTTTTATAACTTCTTCTTTTGAAGGTGCCAGTTCCTTTGGAATTTCAAACCCGATATATTCCTCAATCTCTTCTAAAAACCTATTTTCATAAGGCGTTATAAATGTAATAGCTTTTCCATTATTACCAGCTCTTCCTGTTCTTCCAGTACGGTGTACATAGCTTTCTTTTTCTAATGGAATATCGTAATTAATAACATGTGTAATATTATCAATATCAATTCCTCTCGCAGCTACATCAGTTGCTACTAAATAACGGAACTTTCCTTTTCTAAAATCATCCATAACTTCAAAACGATCTTCCTGTACCAGGCCACCATGTATTTTGTCACAAGGATAATTAACTCGTTTTAGCTGTCTATACACATGGTCTACGTTTTCTTGTGTACGACAAAAAATAATGCAACTGTCTGGATTTTCAATCATGGTTACATCCTTAAGAAGTGAAAGTTTCTCTTCTTCCCTTACTTCAAAAAGAGTGTGTTCAATTTTATCTGTTGTAATCCCAGCTGCTTTAATTTCAATATGAGTTGGTGCATTCATATATGTACGGGATAACTTTTCAACATCTTCCGGTAAGGTTGCTGAAAATAGCATTGTCATTCTTTTTGTAGGTAATTCATCAATAATTGCCTCTACTTGATCGATAAAGCCCATATTTAGCATTTCATCTGCTTCATCAATCACTAAATATTTCAATCGATCTAAAGAAAGGGTCCCTTTTTCAATATGATCCAACACACGTCCTGGAGTTCCCACTACAATATGCGTCTTTTGCTTTAACTCTAATTTTTGACGTGCAAACGGAGATTTACCATAAATTGCAGCAGCTTTAATTCTTTTGAATCGTCCTATATTTGTAATATCTTCCTTCACTTGAACAGCAAGTTCCCTCGTTGGTGTTAAAACTAATGCTTGTGGCTTATTCTCTTCCCACTCTATCATTTCACAAAGTGGTATTCCGAATGAAGCCGTTTTTCCACTTCCCGTTTGCGACTTTACAACAAGATCCTTCTTTTGCAATGCAACTGGAATAACCTCTCCTTGCACTTCTGTTGGATGCTCATATCCTAAACCAGTAAGTGCTCGTCTTACTTCTTTACTTAATGCATAATTACTAAAGCTTTTTTTACTCATATATTAACCTCATTTGATTTTATATTTAACCTATTATGTTCTTCATACCTCACTTTAGACTATAGTAAGATACTATATTAATCCACTGTTTTCAATTCGTTTAAACATAAATTTATCTAAGTATAATTTTAAAATAGGAAAGGGCAGCCTTAATAATAAGTCTGCCCTTTCTATACTATATTCATTTTTTACGGAACCAATTTTTTCACAACTGGTATTCTTTGCAATACTAACGTGATTATTAGACTAAGAGCAATTGTAATCGTTACATTAATAGGTATTGCTACTATTGCATGTACACGCTCATTTACCTTAGGGAAAACCATGTACAACAAGTTATTTAATAAGAAGAAGTGAAGAATATAGATTCCAAGGCTTGCTTGATTTATAAAACGGAATAACAATGGTAATTCTCGTTCTGACTTTTGGAATGCATATTTGAAAAATATAAACAATCCAATCGCCATCAGTACAACACCTGGTGCAAAATATCCATACCAAAACTGCTCTAACTGTCCATTTGCTTTCACTGTATAGTAATAAGTAATCAAGAATGTACTAATAAATCCTACAAATCCGCCAAAGTAAGAAATACTTCTCCATTTTTTTGAAATATCGAAATTAGATAAATAATAACCAAGTAGGAAATACCCTACATAATTTGTAACGTAAAATAATTCAATATTAAAGTTGATAGGATAATAATATTTAACTAAATTGACTATAACAGATGCATATAACCATAAAATTAAAAAGTATTCTATCTCTCTTTTTTTAGCGTTCTTCACAAAGATTTTCAGTAGCGGTGTAATTAAATATATCCCTACAATCATGTATAAGAACCATAAATGTCCCCCTATAGTATCCGTTAAAAAGTGCTTTATCCCTTGCTTTAAAGACGCCGGGAAATATCCTGCATATGCCCCATATGCATAGAATATAGCACTCCAAGCTACAAAAGGTATAATCACTTTACTTGCACGCTTCTGTAAAAATTCCCCAAATGAAATATCTTTTGTCCCCTTTAACAATAAAGCTCCACTAATCATTACAAAAATCGGAACACTCGCACGCGAAATCGATTCAAATAGATTACCAGCCATCCAGCGTGAAACATGATTTGCATCTAAAACAGAAACATAACCAGCAGAAACGTGAATTGTAACAACCGCGATTGTCGCTAATACCCGCAACCAGTCCATATACATTAATCGCTTCATTAAAATCTCTCCCAAATTTGTATATTTAATTTTTTCTTTGCCACACATAATTTTATATCAGAAAATGCCATATTAAAACATTTTTTGACAATACAAACCTATAATTAACTTAAATAGACTCAATTTTAAATATAAACATGAAAACCTTTGACTTATGAGTGAAAATAATGTAAATTATCCTTTGGACGAACATTTTTAAATAAAATGAATAAAATATTCGTATTTTAGGGGTGTAGATGATGGAAAACGTATTCGACTATGAAGATATTCAATTAATTCCTGCAAAATGTATTGTGAACAGCCGCTCTGAATGTGATACAACTGTCACTTTAGGTAAACATAAATTTAAATTACCTGTCGTACCTGCTAATATGCAAACGATTATTGATGAAAGAATCGCAACTTATTTAGCTGAAAACAATTACTTCTATATCATGCATCGTTTCCAGCCAGAGAAACGTATCTCATTTATTAGAGATATGCAATCACGTGGATTAATCGCTTCTATTAGCGTTGGTGTAAAAGAGGACGAGTATGAATTCGTACAGCAATTAGCTGCTGAACAACTTACACCTGAATACATCACGATTGATATCGCACACGGACATTCTAATGCTGTAATCAACATGATTCAACATATTAAAAAGCATTTACCAGAAAGCTTCGTTATCGCTGGAAACGTTGGAACTCCAGAAGCGGTAAGAGAATTAGAAAATGCCGGTGCTGACGCAACAAAAGTTGGTATTGGACCTGGTAAAGTTTGTATTACTAAAATTAAAACAGGCTTTGGAACTGGCGGTTGGCAACTAGCTGCACTTCGCTGGTGTGCAAAAGCTGCAAGTAAGCCAATTATCGCTGACGGTGGTATTCGTACACACGGCGACGTAGCTAAATCTATTCGATTTGGGGCGACTATGGTTATGGTTGGTTCTCTATTCGCTGGTCATGAAGAGTCTCCAGGGGAAACAATCGAAAAAGACGGCAAACTTTATAAAGAGTATTTCGGTTCAGCTTCTGAATTCCAAAAAGGCGAGAAGAAAAACGTTGAAGGTAAGAAAATGTTCGTTGAGCATAAAGGTTCTTTAGAAGACACTTTAGTCGAAATGGAACAAGATCTTCAATCTTCTATCTCTTACGCTGGTGGAACAAAATTAGACTCAATTCGTACTGTAGATTATGTAGTCGTGAAAAACTCTATTTTCAACGGCGATAAAGTATATTAATTTTTAAATTTAACTCGAAGGACAAGCATTTTTATGCTTGTCCTTCTTTTATATATATAGAAATGCGAAATATTTTTATTTCACTGAATTTTCTAGTATCATGTTTTTAGATACTTATAATAAGGGGGATACAATAAATGAAAAATATAATTGAGAAACGCCATATTCGCGCGGAAGTCCCTACTGAACTAACATGGGACCTCTCTGATTTATACGAATCTGATAAAGAGTGGGAAACTGCATTACGTGTATTAACAGATGATATAAAAAAACTTGATGCGTTTAAAGGACAATTACACACTAGCTCCACTACCTTATTACATGGTCTACTTTTAGAAGAAGAGCTTTTAATGAAGTTAACAAAACTATACTCCTACGCAAATTTAAAAGAATCTACTGACCGTACAAATCCAGTTGTTCAAGCGAACTCTTCCAAAATTGCTGCTTTATGGACGAAAGTACATACTGCATTATCCTTTATCCATAATGAAATCCTCTCATTCGACGAAGGCACAATTGAGAAATATTTAGCTGAAGAAACAAAACTTGAACCTTTCCGTAAATCATTACTAGACATCCTACAAAAAAGGCCGCACACGCTCTCTCCTGAAACAGAAGAAGCTCTTGCCGCACTTGGCGAAGTACATAGTTCTCCATACAAAATTTACGGTATGACTAAATTAGCCGATATGGATTTTACCTCCATACAAGACGAACAAGGAAACGAACTCCCTGTATCATTTGCATTATTTGAAAGTAAATATGAGTTTTCTCCAAGCGTAGACATACGTAGAAAAGCGTACTCATCATTTGTTTCCACCTTGAAACGATATAAAAATACAGTGGCAACAACATATGCGACTGAAGTAAAAAAACAAGTAACACTCTCTCGTTTACGCAAATTTGAATCTGTTACTCATATGCTTTTGGAACCTCAGAAAGTTCCACTTGAAATGTATGACAATCAACTTGATATTATATACAAGGAATTAGCACCTCATATGCGCCGTTTTGCAGATTTAAAAAAGAAAGTACTAGGACTCGATCAAATGCTGTTCTGCGACTTACATGCACCTTTAGATCCCGAATTTAATCCAAGCATCACATACGAAGAAGCTGGAAAACTCATTCAAGACTCTTTACAAGTATTGGGCGATGAATATGGTTCCATTATCGAAAAAGGATTTAAAGAGAGATGGGTCGATCTTGCAGATAATGTAGGGAAATCAACAGGGGCATTTTGTTCAAGTCCCTATGGTTCTCATCCATACATTTTAATTACATGGCAAAATACGATGCGTGGATGCTTCACATTAGCCCATGAATTTGGGCATGCTGGTCATTTTTATTTAGCAAATAAAAACCAGCGTATTATGAATGTACGTCCATCTATGTACTTTGTCGAAGCACCATCTACGATGAACGAATTACTATTAGCCCAGCATTTATTAGCGACGACTGAAGATAAGAGAATGCGCAGATGGGTGATTCTGCAACTACTCGGCACATATTATCATAACTTTGTTACTCACTTACTTGAGGGAGAATATCAAAGAAGAGTATACACGCTAGCAGAAGAAGGAGGAGCACTTACAGCTACAACCTTAACTGAAATAAAAACAAATGTACTTTCGACATTCTGGGGAAATTCTGTAGAAATTGACGAAGGTGCTGGCTTAACTTGGATGCGTCAACCTCATTATTATATGGGCTTATATTCTTACACGTATTCTGCAGGCCTCACTGCATCTACTGCGGTAGCTCAAATGATTAAAGAGGAAGGACAACCTGCCGTTGATCGCTGGTTAGATGTACTTCGCGCTGGTGGTACGATGAAACCACTTGAATTAATGAAACATGCCGGAGTCGATATGTCAAAACCAGACGCAATCCGTAAAGCCGTTTCTTACGTCGGCTCCTTAATTGATGAATTAGAACGCTCTTATCAAGAATAAAAAATAAGCCCTCGCTTGATGAGGGCTTGTTTCATATTTATTTTCCAAATCTTTTACGGTATCCACATTTCCTGCATAGCTCTTCGACTGCAATCCTTTTCGAAAATCCATCGACAATGTTTGTTGCTCTTTCACCTTCTATAATGTTAGAAAATGAGTCAGTATTAATATTCCCAAGGTTAATAATCCCCTCACCATCTAAACAACAAGGAATAACCGTTCCGTTCGCTAAAATACCAGCTTGATTTCGAAGTCCATGACAGAATCCTTTTCCGTCATCCTCTTCTTCATGTAATGCCGGCCACTGGAATTCATAGTCTTGATTAATAAAGACACGTTCCGCAATTTTTATACCTTTTCCTGGTGTAAGCTTCTCTTCGATTTGATAAGATAGGCCAAACTCATTTTCAATAATGGATAATAAATCTCTATTTTTCTGAATTTCAGCATTCGTTTTATTATCCTGAGTTAAATTCCATAATCGTAGTGAAACAATTAAATCCGATTGACTTGTCGCTTCTCTAATAAAGGAAAGTATACTTCTTACATAACCTTCTTTATCTTGCGAACCTGGGTGTCCATCAAAACTGTGTAATGAAAAATTCATTTGTCTTAACGCAGGTTTATTTAACAGTCTATGCCTTCTCTTATTAATTAACGTTCCATTCGTTGTAATATTAACTTTAAACCCTTTTTCATGGCTTAAATCTAACAATTGATCTATTTTTGGATGGAGCAATGGCTCACCCTTCACGTGCAAATAAATGTAGTCTGTGTGAGGTTTAATTTGGTCTAATCTTTTCGCAAAATCCTCCACAGAAATGAACTGCTTCTGCCTTTCCGTCGGCGGACAAAAGCTGCACGCAAGATTACATACACTCGTAATCTCCAAGTAAAACTTTTTAAACTTCTTCACCTTTAATTCCTCACTTCTATGACTACTTATACTTTTTTCCTCTTCATATTACATCACACTTTTTTAGAAATAGAAACATACTTATTTCAGGAAATAAAAGTTTACTACATAAAATACTTCTTTAACCTCTTTTTAATTTCCGGAAGTTGCATATAACTATCATGTTTTCTATCTTTAATCTCTTGAATACCTCTCTCAAGGATTTCTTTTGCTTTCTCTTCTTGCCCTGACATCATATAAAAATCACATACTTTTTCATAAAAAATAATCGGACCTCTTGTAGCATACTCTGCCGCAGTATTCCAATCATCAATTTGCGAATAATAGGGAATCCCAATATTCATTACATCCCCTACAAACTCACTAAATTCCGCCTTATCATATTCCGAATTCGTAAGCTTCCAATGCTGCACCTTTCTTTCCCATCCTGGAATATTCCACTCTGCATCTCCGGCTATTGCATCATTGACTGGTTTATCCCCCCATTGGTCTTTATACCATTTTGAATACTTTTTTGACGTAACACCCCACATAGTCCAAAACTCACAATAATTTTCAGAGTTCCATGTACTGAGCGAAAAGCTAAAGGTTAGTTCAAAATCACCTTATTTACGAGAAAATTTAAGTACACTCTTTGCATAACGGAAGCCCAATCTTTGTAGTTTATCGACCAAAAAATTTTCTATATATAAACTTAGTAGTTGTTTTGGCTTCATACAGTTCTCCTAATTACATATTATGAAATATAGAAAACGGCCACATCTGTAGCCGTTTGAATGTACTATTACTATTTGTGATACGGTTCACCGCGACAATCCTAAATGAGATTAAATGAAATCATTTTAATATTTACAACTTTTAAAGAAGTTAGTATAATAATAACGAGGCGAATAGTGCAAATGGTTAGCACAGTTATTAAGTATACCACCTTTCAAAACTTAATAATCTGCTAGAGAGGATAGGTGTAAATCTCTAGTCCGGGTTCGATTCCCGATCGCCAAAGGATATAAAAATTTATATCTTTTGGCGGTCAGGAATCTTTTTTATTTAGGGGGGATTCGTTTAATGTATAAAGAACACTGTAAAAACTTACAAAAAATTAATACTTCGATTCAAGAAGTAGAAGATACGATAAAATATTCTATTAAAACACAAAATACTCAAGCTATTATCTTACATACAAACATTCATACCTTTTTAATTGGTGCTTGGATTGAAGTAAGTCTATATAAACTCATTCATGAACAAAAATTTGATGATAATGATCGTAATTTTATATTGAGGACCAAAACTAAATCATCTGAGGATTCTAAGGATACATCTTTAGAAAATAAATGGATAAATGTTTTAAATCTTGCTTTTGCTAGAGCCTTTTCTATAGAAATAGATGATTCTAATTTTAAATCCACCTATATTAAGAAGCTGCTAAAGAGAACACAGCAGCATCGCTATCAAGATATCTTAAACTTTGTTAATGAAGATATTAATCAAGTAGTAAGAATGAGAAATAAGATAGCTCATGGTCAGTGGCACTTCACTTTTGATAATAAGGTAACACGTTTAGAACCAGATGTTCAGCAATTAATTCACAGTAATAATTATTTTAAATCAAGAGAAAGATTAGAGACTGTAAAAGTGATAATTGAGATGATTCAAAAAATTGCTATGTCTCCAACATCATTTGATAGGGATTTTGACAATTTATATTCAAAAATAACTACGATCCCTCCTAGATATACAAAAGGGAAATATAAGGAAAACGAAAAAATTCTTATAGAAAAGCATAAAAGAGCAGAATACTGGAGAAAAATAAATTATCAAAAAGGACTCATTACAAGTTAGACAATACACTAATAAAACCTAGAAGCAAGAATTGTTATTAATACAACATTTCTTGCTTTTTATATCTAAATGAGGTTTTATATCCCACTAATTCATTTTAAGAGTATGGCTACAGTATCTTCTCCAGCATATTTTAGATAGGTATTCCATCCTATAAATGTAATTTCGCGCTCAACTTTATTTCCTAAAATATTATCTGTTTTAGATGCATATCCCCTCTAACTTTTGATTTCCCCCCTTAATACTTGGAATATTTTTATTTAATCTTATTATGCCAAATACAAACACATTTTGGCATGATAACCTAAACATAGTTTATGATATTTAAGTAATAAAACCTCAATTACTTATGATACGGTTCCCCACGATTAATACGAAACGCTCTATACACTTGCTCAAGCAATACTAATCGCATTAATTGGTGTGGTAATGTCATCTTTGAAAAAGAAAGAGATTCATTTGAACGCTTCATTACTTCTGAACTTAGTCCAAGTGATCCACCAATTACAAAGGCAACCTTACTCTTTCCATATGTAGCAAGACGATCTAAGCTTACTGCAAATTCTTCTGATGATTTTTGCTTTCCTTCTATCGCTAACGCAATGACATGCGTATCGTCAGAAATTTTATCCAGTATACGTATACCTTCTTTTTCTTTTACAATTAACATTTCTGCTTCACTTAAATTTTCTGGTGCCTTTTCATCTGGCAATTCAATTACTTCTACTTTTGCGTATGCAGATAATCGTTTTAAGTATTCTGCTATACCTTGTTTTAAATATTTTTCTTTTAATTTCCCAATTGAAATAATCGAGATATTCACACGTATTCCCCACCTTACAAACATGTTATCCACATAACTTATCCACATATCCACAAATGTTACCCACATATTGTGTGAGAATCTGTGTTCGATACAACATATGTCGCCTCGTTTTGACAAAATTCACATGTTTTTTTCTCTTTTTTTGAGTTATCCACATTGTTGATAACCGGTGCAACTTCACACTCATCCACAATAATATCTAAAGCTAATTCCACATGTTCTAAACAACAAGGTAAATTCATATTCTTCACCTCACTTTTCTACAATAGAAAACAGGAGGTAGGCCCTCCTGTTTTTAATACTTTTGAACGCCTAGTTTAACCGTTGTTGTTGCTCGTTTTGTACCACGATAAAACGTAAGAGTCATTTTATCATTAATTTTTTTATCATATAAGGCCGTACGGAATCCGATAATATCGCGAACCGGTTTTCCATCTACTGCTACAATCACATCGTGTTCTCGTAAACCAGCATCTACACCTGGCGAAGGACTTTTCACATCTAAAATGCAAACTCCCTCTGTTACATTGCCTGGTAAATGCAATGTTTTTGACCAATGGTAATTTGGAATCTCATTTAACGATCTAAGTTCAATTCCAACATACGGTCTCCTTACTTTTCCGTACTTCTCTAATTCATTCATAATTGGAACAGCTCTAGTAACTGGAATAGCTAGTCCAATTCCTTCTACTTCTTTTGCTGCAATTTTCATTGAGTTAATGCCAATTAATTGGCCTGCCGCATTTACAAGCGCACCACCACTATTACCTGGATTAATTGCTGCGTCTGTTTGCAATACTTCTACTTGCCAATCGTAATGTCCATCTTGATCCAAATCTACAGGAACAATACGTTCCTTAGCCGAAATAATGCCTTGTGTGACGGTTCCAGAAAATTGCAGCCCTAGTGGGTTTCCAATCGCAATGACCGGTTCTCCTCTACGAACAGTATTAGAATCGCCAATCTCAATTACTTTTTTCACATGCTTTGCATCTATTTCTAGTACAGCTAAATCTGTGACTACATCCGTTCCTAATACTTTTCCCGGAACCTTCTTACCATCACTTAAACTTACTTCAATGCGATTTGCTCCAGCAACAACATGATTATTCGTTACAATATAAGCTTGGCCATCTGCTTTTTTATAAATTACACCCGATCCTGTACCAGCTTCTGAATCTGCCTCTGAAAAATTATCTCGTTGAATATTAATAACGCCAACAACAGCTTCAGACGCACGATCAACAGCATCAACAAAACTAATCTGTTTAATTCCTTGAGCTTCGGCCATATTACTTCCACTTGCTTCAGCTTGCGGAAGCGCACCTGCATCATTTGCAAATAAAGGAGCTCCAAATGCAAATAACGAAGCTCCTACAATTGTTCCTGCTATGCTAGAAATCACAATACCTTTATGCTTCTTTTTTCTTGCACGTTTCATACGATAATTTTCTTCATCAATAAAGGACATATTTGTTCACCTATCTTCCTGAAAACAACTATATTCACCTTTATTGTTTACTAAAATGAAGAATTATACGTATTGAATTTTTGTAGGCATTTTCGGATCTGTATCATGAATTTCGAAAGCTTCTCCTACTCCAAATCCCTTTTCCTCTAATACTTGTGATACTGACATACGTGCTAGTTCTTTCATGTTATTATCTAAACTTAAATGGGCTAAATAAATATGTTTTGTCTCATCTGTAATTACATCCGCCATCGCTAATGCAGCATCCTCATTACAAACGTGCCCCACATCACTTAAAATACGTCGCTTAATACTCCATGGATAACGTCCCATACGAAGCATTTCCACGTCATGATTACTTTCAAACACAAAAGCATTAGCACCCTTAATAACACCTTTCATACGGTCACTCACGTATCCCGTATCTGTAATAAGGGCTAACTTTCTATTATTGTTATGAAAAGCATAGAACATTGGCTCTGCCGCATCATGAGAAACCCCAAATGACTCGACCTCAATATCACCGAATGTTTTCACATCCCCAACTGAGAAAATAAACTTTTGCTCAGTTGGGATATTTCCAATTAAATGTTCCATTGCATTCCATGTTTTCTCATTTGCATAAACAGGTAAATCATATTTACGTGCCAATACGCCTAACCCTTTAATATGGTCACTATGTTCATGTGTTACAAGAATACCTGATACATCATTTATATTTAATTCTGCCTGTTTAAATAAAGCCTCTGTTGCTTTACCACTTAAACCTGCATCGACGAGTAATTTTTTTTCACCTGTTCCTACATATAGCATATTCCCTGTACTTCCACTTGCAAGTACGCTAAAATGCAAACCCATTCTTTCTCACTCCAGTATGTTCATCAACCACTTGATTTTCCCTTTCCCCTAATTCCATAACTTGTCCTTCAATTGCATTTACAAAGAAGTCCTGCTTCTGCTCCGTTTTTAAATTCCATGTTGGAGCAAGTACTTGGTTATTAGAAGTAGATGCGGTAAGGTTGGCATAACCAATTTGCGCTTCTTTTACATGTGTATTCCCATGAACTTTATTTTTTAAATACAGATTCTCTAAAGCCGTTTGAGCAGTAATAATTTCTTGCTGTTTCGTTTTTTCACTTTCGCCCATTTCTTTTAAATCAGTTAGCATCGTCTGTGTGTACGACACAAGTTCATTTTTTTCATTTAATTCCACAACAATCATTGCCTGATCGTTATAGAAAATAGGCTTATCTTTATACTTTTGGAAGAAGTAAATTTTAGAGTCTTTCATCGCCCCATACTCATACTTTTGTCCATCCAATACATAGTTCTTCAAAAAATCACTATACTTATCTTTGGATAATGATTTTGTATTCAAAAAGGGCTCTTTTAGCTTACTTTCTATCTTGTACATATTTTGTATATGCGCTGTTTGATTTTTTAAAGACTGTACATCTTCTTCTTTAAATGCCTTGTTTTCTGCCCTAATAAATGACTCTTTTTTCGGTTCTTTAGGGAAATTACCCATAGTAATTTTGTTTGCTTTTAATTCTTGATCTATCTTTGTTTCTGCAATAAGCTCCAATTGATTACTATCTTGCTTTTGAATGAATTGAAAAATGAGAAAGAGGTCCAAAACAAAAAAGGTCACAATAAATATGGTTTTAATCCGATCCCAATCCATTTAGTCCTCCCTCACTCCACTCATATATTTTTTGTTTGCCAGCTTCATCTTCAACAAACTTTACATACCAAATCGGCTGTAGTCGAGCCACTTGCCCATCTAGTGATAATTTGTATCCAATACCAACATCTTTAATGAATCTTTTATCTACCGCGGCATTATTTTCTAAAGATGCTATTACAACGTGACCTGATGGAAGAGTAACCTTCTGTTCTATGCCTTTCGTATTTAAAGACAACAATGGTCTTTCATATTCCATTACGTCTTCTGATCCCCATACTTGTCTCAATTCAGCTAATCCATCTGTATTGAATACGGAATATCCATCTTCGTGTAAACGGAATACCGTCTGTCCTTTATTCATATAGTCCAAACGATATGAATCCAGACTCCCACTGTGACCATTTACAAAATCAAAACTTTTTTGTAAAAGCATTAAATTATCTGTCGTTTTCTCACTTGAAACAGAAGAATTTTTATACTTTAACATATGCTGATCGTTTTCAATCTCCATGGACCTAATACCATCTGTAAATGTTTCTTTTGATTTCTCGGTAATAGGGCTTAAATAACGTGGGTCACTAAAAAGAGCATTCTTAAATGTATCAACCGCTAAATTAGATGAAATATATGTTATATTACTTAATTCTGTCGTTCCATCTGGTAAAAATAGCTTTTTCATATCATTAATTTGATAGTCAAAATAAGGTTTTGCCGATACTATAAATTGATTTTGTGCATTTACAATATCTTTTAAATATACACCACTTAATTTTGCTTCATATATTCTAGAGTTATCACCATCAGAAACAAAATTAATTTTAATTTCTTGATCTCTACTTCTAGAAGGGTCAAGAATAATTCGATTAAAATGTTTAGGTTTATTTATACTTTTTTCTTTCATATTAAACATAGATTTAACTGCATCAAATGGGATATTGGTAGGAAAAACAAGTTCAATTTTTCCTTCACCATGCACATAAGAAAGGAAATCAGCTTTAGCAATCGATATCTCTTTGAAATCATATAATTCCCCTGCTTCCAAAGGTTTATAAATTGATTCTATATCTCCCTCTCTTTTGCTCCCATAATGATTTTTATCTTTATGCACGATGATAGAAGTAGGACGGACAACATCAGCGATTTTAGTTTGAGTAGTTCCTTCATTTCCCTGCACAAATTTTGCGTTTTGCATAGACGTGGAATCTGGCACATACGTCCATAAGTTAAAAGTAAGAAATAAGCTAATTACAACTAAATTAATTAAAACTATCGTTTTAACATTTTCCATACTCATTCCCAATCGTCCTCTTCATCCGCTGCCATCGGCAATGTGAAGTAAATAGTTGTCCCTTTTCCTTCCTCACTCTTCGCCCAAATCGAGCCACCATGTGCCTCAATCATTTCTTTCGCAATTGCTAATCCAAGTCCTGTACCACCCATTTGTCTTGAACGTGCTTTATCTACCCGATAAAAACGTTCAAAGATTTTATCGACGTTTTCTTTTGGAATACCCATTCCTTGGTCACTTACACTAATCTCTAACAATTCCCCGCGATCACGTAAGCGATATGTTACTGTTCCACCTTCTGGTGAATACTTTAATGCATTCGAAATAATGTTATACAAAACTTGCGTAATTTTATCCGTATCCATATCAATAAATCGGGATTTCTTAGAGAAAGATCGTTTGAAACTTACGTTTTGCTCCTTAGACATTTCAAAACGATCAATAACGTTATTAAAGAAGTCAGTAAAGTCGACCCATTCTTTCATTAAACGGTGTTCTGTACTATCGAGTTTAGAAAGTTGCAATAATGCATTTACAAGTCTAATCATTCTTTCTGTTTCTTCTTGCGTAACTGTTAAAAATTGTGGTGCAATATTCGGATCTTGCCACGCGCCGTCCGTAAGCGCCTCTAAGTAACTGCGCATCGTTGTTAATGGCGTTCTTAATTCATGGGAAACGTTTGCCACAAACTCACGGCGTTCCCTTTCTATACGCTCCTGCTCAGTTACGTCATATAATACGGCTATTAAACCATTTGCTTTCCCTGTCTCTTTTTGAATAACAGAGAAACTAGCACGTAGAATATATGGCTCATTTCTCGTACTAAAATCTAATAAAACAGAATCAGGCTCTTCGTATAAATGATCGAGCGTAAATTCTTCTTGTATCCCTAATACCTCTAAAACAGATTGATCGAGCGCCGTTTCACGCGAAACATTTAGCATCTTTTCCGCAGGATCATTTAATAAAATAATGTCCCCTTTTCGATCAGTAGCAATTACTCCATCTGTCATATGTGATAAAACGGATGATAATTTACGTCTTTCACTTTCCGTTGAAGAACGAGCTTGTTGTAATTTTTTTGATAAATTATTGAAAGATAATGCTAATTGTCCAATTTCATCATGGCTATGCACTTTTACTTTTCTTGAATAGTTTCCTTTTGCCATTTCAATCGCTTGTCTTCGCATATCTGAAATTGGTCTCGTAATCGTTTGTGCTAACAAAATTCCAAGTACAGCTGTTACGAGTAATGCAATAACGGTTCCAGTCGCAAAAATTTGATTAATATCCTTCATCTGTTTATAAACATCTTCCATAGATGCAACAATATAAATAACACCAAGTGGATCCTTGCCGTTATCATCTATAATAGGAGTAATCATAACTTGTACACGATGGCCTGTACGACCATCCTTCTCAATTTTCACTTCTGGCTTTTTTTGTACCAATACCCGTTGAACAGCAATATCAGTTGATGTTCTGTTTACCTTGTTTTGCTTTGACTCATCTGAAATAGCAAGTAACTTTCTATTCGAATCAAATACACTTACCTCTTGGATATCTTTCTTTCGATCAGAGGCAAATTTTCGAATTGAAGTTTTAATCGTTTCATCTGTTGATTCTGTTTCTGCTTTTGTATGACTTTTTTTAAACTCTTGTTTCAAGTTATACGCTAATAAGTTCGTTTGCTGCGTTAAAGAATCTCTAAAGCCTTGTACAAGACTCTTTTCTAACTCCCTTACGAAATATACTCCAATAACTTGCATTGCTATTAATATTAATAGCATATATATGAGTACAAATTTTAAATGAATAGATTGAAAAAAACCGACTTTCTTCATATACTATTCCTGCTCTGGGTCACGCAAGTAATACCCTACTCCACGTCTAGTTACAATTAAAGTGGGGTGACTTGGATTATCTTCAATTTTTTCACGTAAACGACGCACTGTTACATCCACTGTACGTACATCTCCAAAATAGTCATAACCCCAAACCGTTTGCAATAAATGTTCACGAGTCATAACTTGTCCTAAATGTTTTGCTAAATAATGTAGTAGCTCAAATTCACGATGTGTAAGTTCAATATTTTCCTCACGTTTCGTTACACTATACGCATTTGGATTGATAACAATTGGTCCAATAACCATTTCCGTGTTTTCTTCTTTCTCTGCAGCACCACCTTGTTGGTGGCGACGTAAATTCGCCTTCACACGAGCAAGTAATTCCCTCGTACTAAATGGCTTCGTTACATAATCATCTGCCCCAAGCTCAAGCCCTAATACTTTATCAATTTCAGAGTCCTTTGCTGTAAGCATAATAATCGGCATTTCTGAGCTTTTACGTATTTCACGACAAACCTCTAAGCCATCCTTACCTGGTAGCATAATATCTAATAAAACCATATCTGGCTGCTCTTCATTCGCTTTTTCAATCGCTTCATCACCATCATGCGCCATTACAATTTCAAAACCTTCTTTTTCTAGGTTGAACTTCAAAATATCCGCAATCGGCTTTTCATCATCAACTACTAAAATTTTCTTTCCCATCATCGTCTATTTCCTCCTTATAAAGTGAAACTTTAATCATTGGGTGTTTTCTTCATCATCCACTGATTATTAGCCCTCACCAATCGGGCTTTTACGGGCAGTTGATCCCCCACCTAACTTCTTTGCTTTCGTTGAATTTTAAGGTGAGGGCTTACTGCCCGTTAAATAGCGGGGTAAAAATATGGTCAATATCCCTAAACACATTGATGTCTACATAGTATGTCCCTATATGACCGCATCTTTTGCTTAAGTACTTTCTCCTTTATTCTCACAGACTCATGTATGATCCACTTTTACACGGAATCCTATACGATCTATAGAAAAACCTCTAGCTTCAACTGCTAGAGGCTCCTCATTCTATTTTAAAATAACTACTCAATTTTGTAAAATTACACAAATAAAAAGGATATTAAGTGGGCCCACTTAATATCCTGAGAGTGGCTCGGGACGGAATCGAACCGCCGACACGAGGATTTTCAGTCCTCTGCTCTACCGACTGAGCTACCGAGCCAAAACTATATATAAAACCACTAATGGTGGTATAAACAAAAGTGGCGGTCCCGACCGGGGTCGAACCGGCGATCTCCTGCGTGACAGGCAGGCATGTTAACCACTACACCACGGGACCAAAAATAAACATAAAAAAACATGACCCGTACGGGATTCGAACCCGTGTTACCGCCGTGAAAGGGCGGTGTCTTAACCACTTGACCAACGGGCCACGAAAAATAAAATGGTGAGCCATGAAGGATTCGAACCTTCGACCCTCTGATTAAAAGTCAGATGCTCTACCAACTGAGCTAATGGCTCATACTCACCAACGTCATATTTTCGTGACGACAAGATGTATCATAACATGTTCTCTTTGCTTTTTGCAATACCTTTTTTCATTTTTTTATAAAAGAAAAGAAAAAACTCATGCAGACATGAGTTTTTTCTCAAAAATATCAATTAAGCTTCGTATACGTTACGAACGATATTTGTTTGGTTACGATCTGGTCCAACTGAGAACATAGATAATTGAATTCCTGTTAACTCAGAAACACGTTCTACGTATTTTCGTGCATTTTCAGGAAGCTCGTCTAATGATTTTACACCAGTAATATCTTCTGTCCAACCTGAAAGCTCTTCGTATACAGGCTCACATTTCGCTAAAATGTTTAAGTTTGCTGGAACTTCATCGATAACTTCGCCATTGTATTTGTAAGCAACACAAATTTTAAGAGTCGGAATACCTGTTAGAACGTCGATAGAATTTAATGATAGATCTGTTAAACCACTAACACGACGTGCATGTCTTACAACAACGCTATCGAACCAACCTACGCGGCGTGGACGACCAGTTGTCGTTCCATACTCACGACCAACTTCACGAATTTGATGACCAATTTCATCATTAAGCTCAGTAGGGAATGGACCATCACCTACGCGGCTTGTATATGCTTTACATACACCTACAACGCGAGTAACTTTTGCAGGACCAACTCCAGTTCCAACTGTTACACCACCAGCAATCGGGTTAGAAGATGTAACGAACGGGTACGTACCGTGGTCGATATCAAGCATAACACCTTGTGCACCTTCAAATAATACACGGTGATTGTTATCTAGTGCATCATTTAATACAACAGACGTATCACATACATATTGCGCGATTTGTTGTCCGTACTCGAAGTACTCTTCGAAGATTTCTTCTACACTGAAACCTTCTGTATCGTACATTTTTTCAAATAAACGATTTTTTTCTACTAAATTGCGCTCAAGCTTTTCTTTAAATGCTTCACGGTCTAAAAGATCAGCCATACGAATACCAATACGAGCAGCTTTATCCATATATGCAGGACCGATACCTTTTTTCGTTGTACCGATTTTGTTATCACCTTTACTTGCTTCTTCTAACTCATCTTGTTTTAAGTGATAAGGTAAAATAACGTGTGCACGGTTACTTACACGTAAATTATCAGTACTTACACCACGATCGTGTAAGTATTTTAACTCTTCAAGTAATGCTTTTGGATCTACTACTAAGCCATTTCCGATTACACAAATTTTCTCTTTATAGAAAATACCAGATGGAATTAAGTGTAATTTATATTTAACTCCGCCGAAAACAATTGTATGTCCCGCGTTATTTCCACCTTGATATCTTGCAACTACTTCCGCATGCTCAGAAAGAAAATCAGTGATTTTACCTTTTCCTTCGTCGCCCCATTGTGTTCCTACAACTACTACTGAAGACATTATTAAAGCACCTCCGCGATTTTCAAACGATCTATTCAAACAATATAATTGTACCAAAACCGAAAAAGAAGTCAACCAAAAAGCGAACATTTTTTTATAAAAAAACATTTTCGTTCGTAAGAATTATATTTTTACATTATGAAAGCCTTATCTTTCCTATAAAAAAAAAGAAACACATCTTATTATAAGAAATGCGTTTCTTTTTTATACTATCTTTATGCAGGCGGCGCATGTCCATCCTCGAAGCGACGTTCTAAGTTAACGAACTTATTGAACTCTTTAACAAATGCAAGCTCTACTGAGCCTACAGGACCGTTACGCTGCTTTGCAATAATAATTTCAATCGTATTTTTATTTTCCGTTTCTCGATCATAGTAATCTTCACGATATAAGAAGGCTACAATATCAGCATCCTGCTCGATACTTCCCGATTCACGAATATCAGACATCATCGGACGTTTATCTTGACGAGATTCTACACCACGAGATAACTGTGACAAGGCAATAACAGGCACTTGCAATTCACGCGCAATCCCTTTTAATGTACGAGAGATCTCAGATACTTCCTGCTGACGGTTTTCTCCTGATTTCCCGCTTCCTTGAATAAGCTGTAAATAGTCAATCAAAACCATCCCAAGACCTTGTTCTTGTTTTAATCTACGACATTTCGCTCGAATCTCATTTACTTTAATCCCTGGTGTATCATCAATATAGATACCAGCATTAGAAAGACTACCCATCGCCATCGTTAATTTCGCCCAATCATCAGAAGTTAATGAACCGGTACGAAGTCTTTGTGCATCGATATTTCCTTCTGCACAAAGCATACGCATAACAAGCTGATCAGAACCCATCTCAAGACTAAAAATCGCTACATTTTCATCCGTTTTCGTCGCTACGTTTTGTGCGATATTTAATGAAAATGCAGTTTTCCCTACTGATGGACGTGCCGCTACGATGATTAAATCATTTCGCTGGAAACCTGCGGTCATCTTATCTAATTCAGTAAATCCAGTTGGTATCCCAGTAACTTCACCTTTTTGATTATGCAAAAGTTCAATTTTATCGTAAGCATCTACAAGAACATCTTTAATGTTTTGGAATGCTTTTGCATTCGTTTGGTGAGATACTTCTAATATTTTTTTCTCAGCCTCATTTAAAAGGCCATCCACATCATCTTCTCTCTCATACCCATCAGACACGATATGAGTCGCCGTTCGAATCAAACGACGTAAGAGCGCCTTTTCAGCGATGATTCGTGCATAATATTCTACGTTAGCAGCAGTTGGAACGACTTCTGCTAGTTCTGCTAAGTAAGAAACCCCACCAACTTCTTCTAATAACCCTTGATCAGCCATTGCTGATGTCATTATTACTAAGTCAATCGGTTCTCCCTTATCAGATAACCCAAGCATGACTTCAAAAATCTTTTGATGTTTCGTTCGATAAAATGAGTCAGGTACCAATAATTCCGATGCTGCCGTTAATGCATCTTGATCAATTAATATGGCCCCTAAAACAGCCTGCTCAGCCTCTATATTATGCGGAGGGGTACGATCAGCCATTACATCACTCATACGCAATCCTCCTTGCTTAACTTATTTTTATTGTTCACTAACATGAACTTTTACTGTTGCTGTTACTTGCGGATGCAATTTCACAGTAACGTTTGTATAGCCTAATGCACGAATTGCATCATCCATTTCAAATTTACGCTTATCAAGTTTAATCTTGTGTGATTTTTGCATTGCATCTACGATTTGTTTACTTGTGATTGAACCAAATAGACGGCCACCTTCTCCAGATTTAGCCTTTACTTCTACAGTTAGTTTCTCTAACGTTTCTTTTAACTCTTTTGCACTTTCAAGCTCTGCCTCTGCATCTTTTTCTTCTTTGCGTTTTTGAGCTTCTAAAGTTTTCATACTGCTATTTGTCGCCTCAGCAGCTAATCCTTGTTTTAGTAAGAAGTTATTTGCATAGCCATCTGGTACGTTTTTTACTTCTCCTTTTTTCCCTTTACCTTTTACGTCTTTTAGAAAAATTACTTTCATGATTGTGTGCCTCCCTGTAAATAGTCATCAATAACAAATCGAAGCTTCTCCTCAGCTTCATCTACTGTAACATTTTTCATTTGTGTGGCTGCATTCGTTAAATGCCCACCACCGCCTAAATTCTCCATAATTAGCTGCACATTCACTTCACCTAAAGACCTGCCGCTAATTCCAATGAAATTCTCGCCACGTTTTGCAATAACAAATGATGCAATAATTCCTGTCATTGTTAATAATGTGTCCGCCGATTGCGCAATAAGTACTTGATCGTAGTAATCATCACTATCCACTTTTGCAATCGCAATTCCATTTGTATAAATGTACGCATTTTTAATAGCTTTTGCAACCCGTAAGTACTGATCCATATCTTCTTTTAAAAGCTCTTGTACAAGTACAGTATCTGCACCATGTGAGCGTAAATAAGAAGCAGCATCAAACGTACGAGCACCTGTCCGGAATGTAAAACTTTTCGTATCAACAATAATACCCGCTAACAATGCTGTCGCTTCTAACATTGTCATTTTTAAATTTTTCGGTTGGTATTCAAGTAATTCTGTAACAAGTTCTGCCGTGGAAGAAGCATATGGCTCCATGTAAACAAGCAATGGATCTTCAATAAAATCTTCTCCTCGGCGATGATGGTCAATAACAACTACATTTTCAATTTTGCGTAACAGCTTTTCTTCCATCACCATTGAAGGTTTATGCGTATCAACAACAACAAGTAAAGAATCATCATTTGCAAATTCCATCGCTTGTCCTGGTGTAATAAAGTGAGACCATAACTCTTCGTTTTGTTTCACTTTATCCATCAAACGCTTAATTCCCTTATCAGAATCATTTTCATCTAACACAATATATCCTTTGCGCTCATTTAATTGCGCTACCTTTAAAATACCAATCGCAGCACCAATTGCGTCCATATCAGGAGCCCTGTGCCCCATTATAATGACATTACTACTTTCTAATACTAAATCCTTTAATGCATGCGAAATAACTCTGGCACGTACACGAGTACGTTTTTCAACCGGATTTGTCTTACCACCATAAAACTTAACTTTACCTGTCGCTTGTTTAATAGCTACTTGATCTCCACCACGGCCGAGTGCAAGGTCTAAACCGGACTGAGCCATTGCTCCAAGCTCTGATAAAGGTAAATCACCTGATCCAACACCTACACTTAAGGTGAGTGGTATATTCCTTTTGGATGTTTCTTCACGCACCTGATCTAAAATGCTAAATTTCCCTTTCTCCATCTGTGCTAAAATACTCTCATTTAGTACAACGAAGAATCTTTCTGAAGATGCACGTTTTAAATATGCCCCATACTTAACGGCCCATTCATTTAGTCGTGACGTTACAAGACTTGTTATATTCGTACGTAATTGATCATCTAACCCTTGTGTAACTTCATCATAATTATCTAAATAAATGACAGCTAAAACAGTGCGTTGATCCTCGTACATCTTTTCAATCTCAGTTTGTTCTGTTACATCAAAGAAATAGATTAACTTTTCTTCTTTCCTTACAAAAACGCGAAACTTTCGATTATTTAAAGAGACTATATCATCGGAAGTTTCTCCTTTAATAAAAAGAAGTAACGTTTCTGATACATCATAAAGGTGCCATCCAGCTAATGCATGCTGTCCTAGGCATGAAGATAAATAAGGATTCGCCCAATCAATCCCATAATCCTTATTGTATAACAAAATACCAATCGGCATTTGGTTAAATGCCTCATTACTCACTTTCTTTACTCTTGTAATCATCTCTGTCGTATGTTTTTCAAAGTTCTTTTGAAAGGTAAGTTCAAATCGTACAACAACAAAAAGGACGATACAAAAAATAAAAAAGGAGACTATCCCCATCATTAAATGAAAATAACAAAGGATCGAAATGAGCACAAACACAAAAAATGCCAATACATAAACAGGATATAAAAACCACTGTTTCTTATAAAATTCAGGCATGTATACAACTCCTATAAAGTAAAACTAACTCATCTTCCAGTTAGTTAAACAGATTAAAATAGTATAAGGAATATTACTTTATCCTCCTATTTTAGAACGCAATGAAATCCCTAAATCAATTATACCTAAGATTGTCACAAGAGGAAACAGCATCGGAATAAACATGCAGACAATAAAACTAATAATAGGAATCCCTTTCGTAAAACCTTTTCTATGCGCTAGAAAAGCGATAAATGTCAGACCTTGCAGTACTAGTAGTAAAGCAAATATGACATATAGGTTAGAAAATACCATATGTAAATATGATGTCGGTTCTACTTTTATAAAAGTTGATAGCAAAATAAATATAACGTAATACCAAACAATGCTCTTTGGTAACTGTATATCTTTAAATTTAGACCAAGGTATAACATCATGCTTTAGTTTTTTCAAAACACTACCTGATATCATAACTGTAATCCAAGAAAAACATACCGAGACCATTACAAGTATACTCGGAAATATCATTTGTAATATATCATTCATTTGTGCAAGTAACTCTTTTTGTTCTTTACTAACTGGCATACCAGCAGCACTTGCTATCTTTTCACTTTGCGCCATACTTTCATTAAACATATTTTGCATTTGCTTCATTAAATCTATGTTAAAAAACTTTATACTCGCAACATAAATGAGCATAATACCGATTAAGTATGCAAGTGACCCTGTTATCAAAATTTCCAACGGTTTGCTTTGTTTTTTATACATGTATCCTAAAACAATACCCATCAACCCAAACACGACCGTCTTTACTAGACCTATTGGCTGACCTACAATAACAGCAATTAAAAATGCTGCTGTAAAAATTACAAAAGCATTAGGTAAAGTATATCTTATCATTAGCAATATAAACGGCAACGGCAACACAAACGTTACAACTGTACCTAAAATCGGGACGTATATAGATACAAGCAATAACATTGCATATATCGCTAACAGTGCTGCACCCTCAGTAATAAATTTGGTATTTTTCATCATCTAACCTCTCTTTCAAAAAAGAAAAGCATAGCAAAATGCACAGTAGAGTCCGACTCTACTGTGCATTTCATACGCTATTATTCACCAACATATGGTAAAAGTGCCATTTGACGAGCACGTTTAATTGCAACTGTAAGTTTGCGTTGGTATTTTGCGCTTGTTCCTGTTACACGACGAGGTAAAATTTTACCACGCTCAGAAACGAAACGTTTTAATAAATCAACATCTTTATAGTCAATGCGAGTGATGCCGTTAGATGTGAAGAAACACACCTTACGACGTTTCGCACGTCCACCTTTGCGTCCTGCCATGTCTATTCCCTCCATTCTTTGTTAAAACTAACTAATTTACTGTATTAGAACGGTAAATCGTCGTCGGAAATGTCGATCGGTTGACCTACATTTGAAAATGGATCGTCATTCTTCGTAAATCCAGAGTTTCCTTGGTTACCTTGGTTACCTGAATTACTAGATTGACCAAATGGGTTAGAGCTTTGGTTACCGAAACCAGCTCCTGATGGTTGCTGATTAAATGAACCACGTTGCTCCCCACCGCCATTACGCGGCTCTAAAAATTGTACGCTTTCCGCAAGAACTTCTGTTACATATACACGTTTGCCATCTTGTCCATCGTAATTACGAGTTTGAAGACGCCCATCTACGCCTGCTAAGCTACCTTTTTTCAAATAATTTGCTACGTTTTCTGCTTGTTTACGCCATATTACACAATTAATAAAGTCAGCTTCACGCTCACCTTGTTGATTCGCAAATGCGCGATTCACAGCTAACGTAAAAGTAGCTACTGCAACACCATTGGGCGTGTAACGTAAGTCAGGGTCCTTAGTTAAACGACCAACGAGGATAACACGATTCATCAATCGAACCACTCTCCCTTATATATCAATTATTTTTCTTCTTCTTTAACAACGATATGACGAAGGATGTCTTCGTTGATCTTAGCTAAACGGTCGAATTCGTTAATCGCTTCTGCGTTAGAGTTCACGTTTAAGATCATGTAGAAACCTTCACGTAAGTCGTTGATTTCGTAAGCTAAACGACGCTTACCCCACTCTTTCGTGTTAATGATTTCTGCACCATTGTTTGTTAAAACACCTGCAAAACGTTCAACTAAAGCTTTTTGAGCTTCTTCTTCAACGCCAGGACGAATGATGTACATAATTTCGTACTTTCTCATTACACTTTCACCTCCTTTTGGTCTAAACGGCCCATAATGGGCAAGGAGCAATTAATTTATAGTAATTACTCACGAGTTTAGATTATATCATAGTAAGTTAGATGAATCAACTCACCCATGCATAAAAAACTTGGCAAACACATAATATATTTGCCAAGCTCATATCTTTATTTTTCCTAGGAAATATTAAATTAAACGTTGAAGCGGAAGTGCATAACGTCTCCGTCTTTTACGATATACTCTTTTCCTTCTAAACGAACTTTACCAGCTTCTTTTGCAGCTGTCATAGAACCGTTTGTCATTAAATCTTCGTAAGAAACTGTTTCCGCACGAATAAATCCACGCTCAAAGTCTGTATGAATTACGCCAGCACATTGTGGTGCTTTCATACCTTGTTTAAACGTCCATGCACGTACTTCTTGCACACCTGCTGTAAAGTACGTAGCAAGTCCTAATAAATCATACGCAGCACGAATTAATTGATCTAAACCAGATTCTTCAATACCTAGTTCTTCAAGGAATACTTTTTTCTCTTCCTCGTCTAGCTCAGCGATTTCTTCTTCGATTTTTGCACATACAACGATTACTTGAGAATTTTCATTTGCAGCAAATTCTTTTACCATTTGTACGTATTTGTTTTCAGAAGGATCGATAATATCATCTTCACTTACGTTTGCTACATATAGCATTTCTTTCGTTGTAAGTAAATGAAGGCCTTTAACAATCTTCATTTGCTCTTCAGTGAATTCAACAGTACGAGCTGGTTTGCCCTCTTCAAAAGCTTCTTTTAAGCGAACTAAAATTTCATGCTCATATACTGCTTCTTTATCTTTTTGTCTTGCTAATTTCGCAACACGTTCGATACGTTTATCAACAGATTCTAGATCAGCTAAGATTAGCTCTAAGTTGATTGTTTCAATGTCATCGATCGGATCTACTTTCCCTGAAACGTGTGTAATATTTTCGTCTTCAAAACAACGAACAACTTGGCAAATTGCATCTACTTGGCGAATGTGAGATAAGAATTTATTTCCTAAACCTTCACCTTTACTAGCACCTTTTACGATACCCGCGATATCAGTAAACTCAAATACAGTCGGAACAGTTTTTTTCGGTTCTACTAATTCCGTTAATTTATTTAAACGCTCATCTGGTACTTCTACAATTCCTACGTTTGGATCAATTGTACAGAATGGATAGTTTGCAGATTCTGCTCCTGCTTGTGTAATTGCATTAAATAAAGTGGACTTCCCTACGTTAGGTAATCCAACAATCCCAGCCGTTAATCCCATATTTTTCACTCCTATGTCTTAATCTTTCATCATTATAGATAGTAACGAAAAAAATGACAAGTTTCCTCCAAACGAAAAAAGTAACAGCTACCCACTGCAACTGTTACTTACTCTCTATTCTTCATGCTTCACAAGTATTTTTTTCACCTTACGATCAAATTCTCTTCGAGGAATCATTACTGAATGGTCACATCCCTCGCACTTAATGCGGATATCCATTCCCATACGAATAATCTTCCAGCGATTCTCACCACATGGGTGGGCTTTCTTCATTTCCACAACATCGTACAAGTTATACTGCTTTTGCTCCATTCTCCAAACCCCTCTCCATACTAAATTGCTTTTCCACTCACCAATTCTTCACGATTATATAAAACCATACGTGGATATGGAATTTCAATTCCATGTAAATCTAGACGATTTTTAATTTCTTTACGAAGGGCTCTTGCAACAACCGCATGTTGCATCGGCTCTACTTCCGCAATAACACGTAATATAACTTCTGATGCAGCCAATGTTTGCACACCTAATAACTGAGGCCTTGCTACCATTTGCGTATACTGTGCAGGTAATTCTTCTAATAAATCTTCAATGACTTGCTCCGCTTTCGCTATGTCAGCCTCATACGAAATGGATACATCAACAAATGCTACACTATTACTAACTGAATAGTTCGTAACTTGAATGATACTTCCGTTTGGTAAAGTATGAATTTCGCCTGTCCAACTCTTTACTTTTGTTGTACGAAGTCCAATTTCTAGAACGACACCTTCAAACTGACCAATCTTCACATAGTCACCTACCGAAAATTGATCTTCTAGCAAGATAAATAACCCCGTAATGACATCTTTCACTAAACTTTGAGCACCAAATCCGACCGCTAAACCAATTACCCCAGCACCCGCCAATAGACCAGATGCATTAATATTAAACACACCTAAAATTGCAATTAACATAATGAACATAACAACGTATGCCACAATATTTTCAAGTAACTTCGCTACTGTAACGGTACGACGTTCTGAAATTTGAATTGGCGAACGGCTTCCCATACGAAACGCATTTCGCACAATTGCACGCGCAACTCGTACAACAACCGCACCAATTATTAAAATAATACATATTTTCAATGTCGCTGTTCCAATATCAGCCCAACGATCAGCATTTAATAAATACTGTTTCGTGGCATTAAACCACTTTGTTAATAAATCCATGTACCTCTACCTCTCCAGCCAAAATTTCTTTTTAGTTATCCTTCTTATTGTATCAGAAGTCTCCTAATTGCTGAAAAAATTTTATGACTTTAATTATATTTGTTAACTTCCATACAGGTATAAAATGGAACGAATATATATATACTAGTACTATTATTTCCGTTTTCACTCAAGTTTTACAAGAAGTACGCACTTATAGTTTTCCATTTTACTCACCATATAACATATTTTGAAAATTTATTAAAAGGATGGATGCTTCATGAATATTGGAAGTTTTCGCTTACCCTTTTTCGAAAAAGAAACTCAAAATGTTATGCACCAAGACGTAGAAGCCTCCGAGACCATTAGTAACTTCTTACTTTCCCATATCCCTATTAAAACAAATATACCGATTATTCTCGTTTGTATTGGAACAGATCGTTCTACAGGCGATGCACTTGGTCCGTTAGTCGGTACGAAACTAGAACAAGTAGGAATTAAAAACCTCCAAGTGTTTGGCACACTAGATGAGCCGGTACATGCGCTAAATTTAGAAGAAAAAATTCAGAATATACAGAAAAATAATCCTACTTCGTTTATAATTGCGGTTGATGCCTGTTTAGGAAAGTCTCAAAGTATCGGTTCCATCACTACCGGAATGGGGCCTAGTAAACCTGGAGCTGCGATGAACAAAAAGTTACCTGCAGTTGGTGATTTACATATTCATGGCATCGTAAATCTAAATGGTTTTATGGAGTTTTTCGTCCTGCAAAATACAAGATTAAGTTTAGTCATGAAAATGGCTGATGTAATTGCACAAAGTATAAAAGAAACAGACCAAAAATTATCTGTATTAAAAAAAGCAAACCATCTATAAATAATAAGATGGTTTGCTTTTTAGTTTTTCTTTGCTAATAATTCTAAAATACGATTTAAATCTTCTTTATTAAAAAATTCAATTTCGATTTTACCTTTTTCTTTTTTCGTTTCTTTAATCTTCACATCTGTGCCAAACTTTTCTCTTAAGAACGTTTCGCGCTCTACAAAAAATATATTTCTCTCTTTTTTCACTTGTTTTGTTTCACGTGAAACGCGTTGATTAATCTCCTGAACAATTTTCTCTAATTGACGAACATTTAATCCTTCTTTTTCGATTCGTTTTAATAAAGATTTTAATTGTTCTTCATCTTTTATCGTAAGCAAAGTTCTCCCATGAGCCATTGAAAGTTGCCCATTTGCAATCATATCTTGCACAAAAGAAGGGAGGCTTAATAACCGTGTATAGTTTGCAATGTAAGGTCTGCTCTTGCCAAGACGTTTTGCTAATTGTTCTTGCGTTATATTTAGCTCATTCATTAACATTTGATATGCCATTGCTTCTTCCATTGGATTTAAATCTTCTCGTTGTAAGTTTTCAAGCAATGCAAACTCCATCATTTGCTGCTCATTTAATTGTCTTACAACAGCAGGTACCTTTTCGAGCCCCGCCTCTTTGGCAGCACGATATCTTCTTTCACCTGCAACGATTTCATATCCTTTAATACTCTTCCTAGCAATTAATGGTTGCAGTATGCCATGCTCTTTAATAGAAGCCGACAATTCTTGAATCGCCTCTTTATTAAAGTGTTTACGTGGTTGATATGGATTCGGTCTTAATTCAGTTATCGCAATCTCCTGAATTGTTTCTTCTTCTTTCACATCTAAATCAGGAAAAAACACATTGATTCCTCTTCCTAATCCTTTAGCCACCTGCAATCACTTCCTCTGCTAAATCTATATATACTTCTGCCCCTCTTGATTTAGCGTCATACTGCATAATTGGTTTCCCATGACTTGGTGCCTCACTTAAACGAACATTACGAGGAATAATCGAGCGGTATACTTTATCCCTAAAGTATTTTTTCACTTCATCTATAACCTGAATCCCTAAATTCGTACGGGCATCCAACATTGTTAGCAATACACCTTGAATTGCTAGATTTTTATTTAAGTGCTTTTGCACAAGTCGAACTGTATTTAATAGCTGACTTAATCCTTCTAGTGCGTAATACTCGCATTGAACAGGAATAATAACAGAATCTGCTGCGGTTAATGCATTAATCGTTAATAACCCTAAGGACGGGGGACAGTCGATAATAATATAGTCATATTCATCACGAACTGGCTGTAATGCCC
This sequence comes from Bacillus cereus group sp. BfR-BA-01379, assembly GCF_022663605.1. Classification (NCBI taxonomy): domain Bacteria; kingdom Bacillati; phylum Bacillota; class Bacilli; order Caryophanales; family Bacillaceae; genus Bacillus; species Bacillus cereus group sp. BfR-BA-01379. The sequence goes on along the minus strand of NZ_JAKUFT010000016.1, from coordinate 17,246 downwards.
TTTGTAAACGTACTTCCCGGGAAATAGTCGGTACCAATTCAATTTCAGCACCTGCCAATTGAATTGTAGCGGGTAGAACATCTAAGTTTTCAGTTGCGGTTTTACGTATAACCCCTTGAACATCTGCATCTTCCACAAGAACATTGTAAATACATTGATCTAATTCGGATTTTTCAATTCCCACACCAGTCGTTGCATTTCCTTGAGCGTCAATATCTACAAGAAGGACCTTTTTACCTACTTGTGCCAATCCAGCCCCTAAATTAACAGATGTGGTTGTTTTCCCAACGCCACCTTTTTGATTGGCAATAGCAATGATTTTTCCCATGATGTCACCTACTTTCAACCTTTCTATCTTATTCTAGTAACAATTACGTTTATTGTAACATGAAATAAAAGTTTTTCTTTTACGTCCTTATTAAACTTCAAAATTTATTTGTAAACTCCTTCTTCATCTAACAAGAAAATATAGTAAAAGAGACCTATCCAATAGGATAAGGTCTCTTACACGCCATTATTATTTTTTCTTCGGAATTTGAATTGTAATTTGATAGTACTCATCAAATTCTTCTTCCTCAGAATTAACATTTAAACCACTGTCAGCAACCATTTGTAATGACTGCCTAATTGTATTCATGGCAATTCTCGTATCTCGACTTACTGCTTTTTGCTTTGCCTTACGCTTCGGTTTTGCTTCCTCTAGTAATTTCGCAATTCGTTCCTCTGTTTGCTTTACATTCAGCTGTTTCTCCACAATTTCCTGTAAAACCTTCAGTTGTAATTCCTCATTTTTTAAAGGAATGAGCGCGCGAGCATGTCTTTCTGTAATGCTTTTTTCTAATAACGCACTTTTTATTTCTTCAGGCAACTTTAACAATCGCAACTTATTTGCGATTGTGGATTGTCCTTTTCCAAGTCGTTGTGCCAATGCTTCTTGTGTTAAATTATGTAACTCAATTAGCTTTTGATATGCCACAGCTTCCTCGATTGCCGTTAGTTCCTCACGTTGCAAGTTTTCAATTAAAGCTACAGAAGCTGTCTCTGTATCATTTAAGTTTTTTATAATTGCAGGAACCTTTTCCCACCCTAACTTTGTTGCCGCACGGAAACGTCTTTCCCCAGCAATAATCTCGTACTTATCATCCTCATATTGCCTCACAACAATTGGCTGAATAAGTCCATGTGTACGAATCGTTAATGCTAGCTCCTCAATACGCGCATCATCAAAAACTGTTCGTGGTTGATAACGGTTAGGGGTAATATTTACTATCGGAATTTCTTGTATTTCTTCATATACCTTTTTATCTATTTCTTCATGGCTTTCGTCTTGTAATTCGAATTCGCTCTCTTTATCTCCAAAGCCAAATAAACGAGAAAACGTATTTTTCATACATATTCCACCACCTTTTAGGCCTATTGACTATTCTCCATAAAATGTTTCCTATGAAACATTTACGTTTTCATTTATATAATTTAATCTTACGTCTAATAAGATTTATTTTTCAATAGGTAATTTATTGGGTGTTCCCGGTTTGCGTGGATATTTCTTTGGTGTCTTGCGCTTTTTCTCGATTAATAAAATATTACGTTCACTTTCTTCAAACGGTAATTGGAACGTAGACATTTCTTTTAGATCCCCGCCTAGCACCTCTAAAGCATACTTGCCATTTTCAATTTCTTCGTTTGCTGCAGCACCTTTCATTGCAATGAATGTTCCTCCAACTTTTACAAGTGGTAAACATAGCTCGCTTAATACCGAAAGACGTGCAACTGCACGTGCCATTACAATATCGTACGATTCACGTACACCTTCTTTTTTCCCAAATGTTTCAGCACGATCATGACAAAACGCAACGTCACTTAATTCCAACTTTTGCGCTAAATGATTTAAGAAATTAATGCGCTTTTGCAATGAGTCTACAATTGTCACTTTTAAGTGCGGGAAACAGATTTTTAAAGGAATACTTGGGAATCCAGCTCCTGCGCCAACATCACAAATTGAGAATGGTTTTGAAAAATCATAATAAAAAGCAGCTGTAACGGAATCAAAAAAGTGTTTTAAATATACTTCTTCTTTCTCCGTAATCGCCGTTAAATTCATTTTTTCATTCCACTCTACTAATGTTTCGAAGTAGATTTCGAACTGCTCTAACTGTCTAGAAGAGAGGGTGATCCCCTTCTCTTCTAGCATAGATTGAAATTGTTCTATGTTCATCTAGCAATATCTCCTTACTATTTATTGGTTCGATACTCGCGCAATTTTTCCTTGTTCAATATACACAAGTAAAATGGAAACATCCGCTGGGTTTACGCCAGAAATACGTGAAGCCTGCCCCATTGAAAGTGGACGAACATCTTTCAATTTCTGTCTAGCTTCTGAGGCAATGCTAGAAATCGCATCATAATCGATATCCACAGGGATTTTTTTGTTTTCCATTTTCTTCATACGCTCTACTTGCTGTAAAGATTTTTCAATATATCCTTCGTACTTAATCTGAATTTCAACTTGTTCTGTCACTTCATCACTTAATTCTACTTCACTTGGTACTAAAAGATGAATGTGCTCATAAGTCATCTCTGGACGACGTAATAAGTCACTTGCACGTATTCCATCTTTCAATTCACTTCCGCCAATGCTACGAATTAATTCTTGAACTTCAGGACGTGGCTTAATAATGATGCTGCTTAAACGTTCCTTTTCCTGTTCAATTTGTAATTTTTTATTTGTAAATCGCTCATAGCGCTCTTCTTTAATTAATCCAATTTCACGACCAACTTCAGTTAAACGAAGATCAGCATTATCATGGCGTAATAATAGGCGATATTCTGCACGAGACGTTAATAAACGATATGGTTCATTTGTACCTTTCGTTACAAGATCATCAATTAAGACACCAATATAAGCATCCTCGCGACCTAAAATAACTTCTTTTTTTCCTAAAGAACGACATGCTGCGTTAATTCCAGCCATAAGCCCTTGTCCCGCTGCCTCTTCATAACCAGAAGTTCCGTTAATCTGTCCTGCTGTATATAAATTTTTAATTTTTTTCGTTTCAAGTGTTGGCCATAGTTGTGTTGGCACCATCGCATCATATTCAATCGCATAACCTGTACGCATCATTTCAACGTTTTCTAGACCAGGGATTGTTCTAAGCATATCACGCTGCACATCTTCTGGTAAGCTTGTAGATAAACCTTGTACATATACTTCTTGTGTATTACGTCCCTCTGGCTCTAAGAAAATTTGATGACGTGGTTTATCATTAAACCTTACTACCTTGTCTTCAATTGAAGGACAATATCTAGGTCCTGTTCCCTTAATCATACCAGAATACATAGCTGAGCGATGTAGGTTTTCATCTATTAAACGATGTGTTTCCGTACTTGTATACGTTAACCAACATGGAATTTGATCCATGATAAATTTTGTCGTTTCAAAAGAGAAAGCTCTTGGTTTATCATCACCTGGCTGAATTTCTGTTTTACTGTAATCAATTGTATTACTATTTACACGCGGAGGTGTACCTGTTTTAAATCTAACAAGATCAAATCCAAGCTCCTCTAAATGTTCAGATAAAGTAATAGATGGTTGTTGATTATTCGGACCGCTCGAATATTTTAAATCCCCCATAATAATCTCACCACGTAAAAATGTTCCAGTCGTAATTACTACTGTCTTTGCTGTATATTCAGCACCAGATTGCGTAATTACCCCTTTACATTCGCCATCTTCAACGATTAAACGCTCTACCATTCCTTGGAACAACGTTAGATTTGGTGTTTCTTCAATTGTTTTCTTTAATTCATGCTGGTAAGAGAACTTATCTGCTTGTGCTCGAAGTGCACGTACAGCTGGTCCTTTACCCGTATTTAACATACGCATTTGAATATGTGTTTTATCAATGTTGCGTCCCATTTCTCCGCCTAATGCATCAATTTCACGAACAACAATCCCTTTTGCTGGTCCACCAACAGAAGGGTTACATGGCATAAACGCTACCATATCTAAATTAATTGTTAACATTAATGTGTTGGAGCCCATTCGTGCTGCCGCAAGACCAGCTTCACATCCTGCATGACCTGCACCGATTACTATGACATCGTATGAACCGGCATTGTATCCCATTGTTTATTCCTCCTAATAATCTCTATCTTTCTAAAACGTCACTATATTATTTTCCTAAACAAAATTGAGAGAACAGCTGGTCAATTAGGCTTTCATGGACGGTATCACCAGTAATTTCACCAAGTATTTCCCACGTTCTTGTTAAATCAATTTGCACCATATCAATTGGAACACCATTTTCTATCGCCTCAATCGCATCCCCAATTGTTTTTCCTGCTTGTGTTAATAATCCAATATGTCTTGCATTAGAAACATATGTCACATCTGCAGAATCGATTGCTCCTTCAAAGAATAAATCAGCTATTGCCTTTTCAAGCTCATCTATTCCTTGTTCCTCAATTAACGATGTTGTAATAACACGATTTCCAGCTGACAATTCTGTAACACGTTCCATATCAATTGTTTGCGGTAAATCAGTCTTATTTACAATAACAATGAAATCTTTTCCTTGTACGGCACGGAATAGATCTTCATCCTCATTCGTTAAGGCCTCGCTATAATTCACGACAACTAACACTAAATCAGCTTGGCTCATCATTTCTTTTGAACGCTCTACACCAATTCTTTCAACAACATCTTCTGTTTCACGAATTCCGGCTGTATCTATAAGTTTAAGTGGTACACCACGCACATTAACGTACTCTTCAATAACATCACGAGTTGTTCCTGCAATATCCGTTACAATTGCCTTTTTCTCCTGAACGAGACTATTTAATAGCGATGACTTCCCAACGTTAGGTCTACCGATGATCGCAGTAGCAATACCTTCACGTAAAATTTTTCCTTGCTTCGATGTTTCTAATATCTTTGCAATTTCGGCACGAACATGTGTAGCTTTCTCAATTAAAATATTATGTGTCATTTCTTCCACATCATCATATTCCGGGTAATCTATGTTTACCTCAACATGAGCTAACGTTTCTAATATGTCCTGACGCAGACGGCCGATCAATTTAGATAATCGTCCTTCCATTTGATTAATTGCTACATTCATTGCACGATCTGTTTTTGCACGGATTAAGTCCATAACAGCTTCTGCTTGTGATAAATCAATACGGCCATTTAAAAAAGCACGTTTCGTAAATTCACCAGGCTCCGCTAATCGTACTCCTTGCGCTAAAATAAGCTGCAACACTTTGTTTACCGAAACAAGTCCACCGTGACAGTTAATTTCTACTATATTTTCACGTGTAAAAGTCCTTGGCGCACGTAGAATAGACACCATTACTTCTTCAATAACTTGATTTGTATCTAAATCAACAATATGACCATAATGAATTGTGTGAGAAGGAACCTCTGTTAAATCCTTCCCTTTAAAAATACGATTAACTTTTTCAACCGCATCATCCCCACTTACTCGAACAATGGCAATTGCACCCTCTCCAAGCGCTGTGGAAATCGCGGCAATTGTATCAAATTCCATGTCCTTTCACCTCACTTGCTTATTTATCTCTATTTCAACATGATTATTTTCTTCACTAAATTATTAGAATACCATAACGAACCTATCTACAAAAGAATAATAACTCATTTTATTATGTCCTCATGTAAAAAACACTAAACTTATTCACAGTGGATAAGTTTAGTGTTTTTTAGTTATCCACACCTATTTTCCCCTCAAAAAAACCGGCACTCAATTGAGTAACCGGTCACTTGGAAGATATTACAACATGTCGATGTGGTTCTTTTCCTTCAGAAGTTGTAATGATATTTTGATGATTAGATAATGCTTGATGGATAATCTTTCGTTCAAAAGATGGCATAGGCTCCAACACAACCCTTTTTTTCGTACTTACTACTTGTTTTGCTAATCGATAAGAAAGGGCTTCTAATGTACCTTTTCTTTTACTACGATAATTTTCGGCATCTAGTGTGATGCCAATATACTGCTTCGTATTACGATTCGCCACAAGTTTTGTTAAATACTGCAAAGAATTCAAGGTATTTCCTCTTTTTCCAATCAAAACACCTATATTTTCGCCAGAAATTGTAAATTCAACTTCGCGTCCTTTTACAATTTTACTAATCTCAGCTTCCACACCCATATCGTGAATCACATTTTTTAAATATTCTTCACATTCTTGAATCGGATCTTTCTTCAATACAACTTCTACTACTGCAGGTCGATTCCCAAATAAACCTAGGAACCCTCTTTTACCTTCATCGATAATATTTATATCTACTCGGTCTTTTGAAACATTTAATTGTCTTAAAGCATCTTGTACTGCCAGCTCGACTGTTTGTCCTTTAGCAGTAATTACACTCACTTGCTTGATCCTCCTGCCTTACTAGCCTTAATTTCTGGCCCCTTGATCAAGTACATTTGAGCGATACCAAAGATATTACCAACAACCCAGTAAAGTGATAATGCAGCTGGGAAGTTAATTGCAAAGACTAAAATCATAATTGGCATAAGCCAAATCATCATTGCCATTTGCGGATTTTGACCAGCTGTTCCTGCCATTGCAAGTTTTTGCTGAATAAATGTCGTAATTGCCGCAACAACCGGTAAGATATAGAACGGATCTGCCTGCCCTAAGTCGAACCATAAGAATGTATGCTTACTAATTTCTGCTGTTCTCATAATCGCATGGTAAAACGCGAATAAAATAGGCATCTGAACAAAGATTGGTAAACATCCTGCTAATGGATTTACACCATTTTTTTGATATAACTGCATCATTTCTTGTTGTAGTTTTTGCTGTGTTGCTTGATCTTTAGAACTATATTTCTCTTTTAACTTCACCATTTCTGGTTGTAACGCCTGCATTGCTTTCGTACTCTTCGTTTGTTTAATCATTAATGGTAATAATGCAAAACGAATGATAAGCGTTGTAACGACGATTGCTAAACCGTAATTACTACCAAATAAGTTGGCAAAATACGTAATTAACTGAGAAAGCGGATATACGAAATATTCATTCCAAATTCCAGTACTTTTCGGCGTAATCGGCTGATTCACTTCACTACAGCCAGTAGCAATTGCCATTAATGCAATAACCATGGCTAGTAAACCTATTTTCTTTTTCAAAGCCTGCTCCTCCTTGTTTCGGTATGTATATAGTGTAATTCATTTCCTTACGCTACTTTTTTATTCTTTTCATACCAGAGCGTTTAAAGACATGAATTAAGCTTTTCTTTAATTCTTCATATGTCATCTCTGCACAAGGCTTCCTTGCTATTATAACAAAATCTTTTCCAGAATCTATCTCATCTTTTAATTCTGTGATTGACTGGCGAATCATACGTTTAATTCGGTTACGCACTACTGCATTCCCTATTTTTTTGCTGACAGAAAGACCAATACGAAAATTTGGCTGCTCTGCCTTATCTAGTTGATAGACAACAAGCTGACGATTCGCATTCGATTTTCCTTTTTGAAAAACCGTCTGGAATTCATCATTCTTTTTTATACGATGTGTTTTCTTCATATCAATTGACACTCCTGTAGTTCATCAGTGGAAATTCACTATTATTAGAAAAAAAGACCACTGAACGATCAGTGGTCTACGCAGATAATACTTTTCTTCCTTTACGACGACGAGCTGCTAGCACTTTACGTCCGTTCGCTGTGCTCATACGGCTGCGGAAACCATGTACTTTGCTGCGCTTACGTTTATTTGGTTGGTAAGTTCTTTTCATTATATGACACCTCCCTGAGGAATATCTGTTAAAGACAGTCCTATAAATTATAGTTAATCAACTAGGAAAATGTCAATGGTTCTCGAAATTTTCATCAAATATTCATTTTGAACCTATTCACATACTTTTTCACAGACCCTATATTTCCTTGTGGATAAATGTTTTTTCTTGTTTTTTATATCCACAAACCTTTTTCGCACTTTTACACAGTATATCGTGTTGTGGACAAGTTTATTCCACAAGGTATTGATTTTGTGGATAACTTTCTGAAATTCATTGCTATAGCTACTTTTTTTTGATATTATAGTTGTGTTTTCACTTTGAATAAGTTTTCCACATCTTTATCTTATCCACAATTTGTGTATAACATGTGGACAGTTTTAATCACATGTGGGTAAATAATTATCCACATTTGCTTTTTTTGTCGAAAACCCTATCTCATATACAAACGACGTTTTTAGGTTTTAAAATACGTTTCGTATAAATATACATTTTATATTTATTTAGGTTGTACATTTGTTGCGCAACCTTATTCTTTTACCATCTTAGTAAAGGAGGGACACCTTTGGAAAACATCTCTGATTTATGGAACAGTGCCTTAAAAGAACTAGAAAAAAAGGTCAGTAAGCCAAGTTATGAAACATGGTTAAAGTCAACAACCGCGCATAATTTAAAGAAAGACGTATTAACAATTACGGCTCCAAATGAATTCGCTCGTGATTGGTTAGAATCTCATTATTCAGAGCTAATTTCGGAAACACTTTACGATTTAACGGGGGCAAAATTAGCTATTCGCTTTATTATTCCCCAAAGTCAAGCTGAAGAGGAGATTGATCTTCCTCCTTCTAAACCAAATTCAGCACAAGATGATTCTAATCATTTACCACAGAGCATGCTAAATCCAAAATATACGTTTGATACATTTGTTATTGGCTCTGGTAACCGTTTTGCTCACGCTGCTTCATTGGCCGTAGCTGAAGCGCCAGCTAAAGCATATAATCCCCTCTTTATTTACGGGGGAGTTGGACTCGGAAAGACCCATTTAATGCATGCAATTGGTCATTATGTAATTGAACATAACCCAAACGCGAAGGTTGTATATTTATCATCAGAAAAATTTACAAATGAATTCATTAATTCTATTCGTGATAATAAAGCGGTCGATTTTCGTAATAAATACCGTAATGTAGATGTTTTATTGATAGATGATATTCAATTTCTAGCAGGAAAAGAACAAACTCAAGAAGAGTTTTTCCATACATTCAATGCATTACACGAAGAAAGTAAACAAATTGTAATTTCAAGTGATCGGCCACCAAAAGAAATTCCAACTTTAGAAGACCGTCTTCGTTCTCGCTTTGAATGGGGACTCATTACGGATATTACGCCACCAGATTTAGAAACACGAATTGCAATTTTACGTAAAAAAGCAAAAGCTGAAGGACTCGATATACCAAATGAGGTTATGCTTTATATTGCAAATCAAATCGATTCAAATATTCGTGAACTAGAAGGTGCACTTATCCGAGTTGTAGCCTATTCATCTTTAATTAACAAAGATATTAATGCTGATTTAGCAGCTGAAGCACTTAAAGATATTATTCCAAATTCTAAACCAAAAATTATCTCCATTTATGATATTCAAAAGGCTGTTGGGGATGTTTATCAAATAAAATTGGAAGATTTCAAGGCGAAAAAGCGAACAAAATCAGTTGCTTTCCCTCGCCAAATTGCAATGTATTTATCACGCGAACTTACAGACTCCTCCTTACCTAAAATAGGTGAAGAATTTGGTGGACGTGATCATACAACAGTTATCCATGCACATGAAAAAATTTCTAAGCTGCTTAAAACGGATACGCAATTACAAAAGCAAGTTGAAGAAATTAACGATATTTTAAAGTAGTAGCTGAATAGTGTGAATAACTTACCTTGTTTTACGCACAGTCTATCCACATGTAGATAGACTGTTTTTACATCCTTTAACGGGGTTATCCACATATCCACAAGCCCTATTACTATTACTACTATTTTTTATCTTTATTAATTAAATAAAATCTTATACTTACCGGAGGTTTTTCTTTATGCGTTTTACAATACAAAAAGACTATCTTGTAAGAAGTGTACAAGATGTAATGAAGGCTGTTTCTTCTCGTACAACAATTCCGATCCTTACAGGAATTAAAATTGTCGCTACGGAAGAAGGCGTTACGTTAACAGGAAGCGATGCTGATATTTCAATTGAATCCTTTATCCCAGTTGAAGACGATGGAAAAGAAATCGTAGAAGTAGCGCAATCAGGAAGTATTATTTTACAAGCAAAATATTTTAGTGAGATTGTAAAAAAATTACCTAAAGAGACTGTCGAAATTTCTGTGGAAAATCATTTTATGACAAAAATAACTTCTGGAAAATCAGAGTTTAATTTAAATGGTTTAGATTCTGCTGAATATCCATTGTTACCACAAATTGAAGAACATCATGTTTTTAAGATTCCAACAGATTTACTGAAACATATGATCAGACAAACGGTATTTGCAGTTTCCACTTCTGAAACAAGACCGATCTTGACAGGTGTAAACTGGAAAGTATATAACAGCGAACTAACTTGTATTGCTACAGATAGTCACAGGTTAGCTCTTCGAAAAGCAAAAATCGAAGGAATCGCAGATGAATTTCAAGCGAATGTTGTTATTCCAGGTAAAAGCTTAAATGAATTAAGCAAAATTCTAGATGAGTCTGAAGAAATGGTAGATATCGTTATTACGGAGTATCAAGTATTATTCCGTACAAAGCATTTATTATTCTTCTCAAGATTGTTAGAAGGGAATTATCCTGATACAACTCGCTTAATTCCAGCCGAAAGTAAAACAGACATTTTTGTAAATACAAAAGAATTTTTACAAGCAATTGATCGTGCATCTCTATTAGCAAGGGATGGTCGTAATAATGTTGTAAAATTATCAACTTTAGAGCAGGAAATGCTAGAGATTTCTTCGAATTCACCAGAAATCGGGAAGGTAGTAGAAGAAGTTCAATGTGAAAAAGTAGATGGGGAAGAGTTAAAAATATCTTTTAGTGCAAAATATATGATGGATGCACTGAAAGCTTTAGATAGTACTGAAATTAAAATTAGCTTTACTGGCGCAATGAGACCATTCTTAATTCGCACAGTAAATGATGAGTCCATTATTCAATTAATTTTACCGGTTCGTACTTACTAAGTAAGAAGTAAGGGTTGCTAGTTTTCAGATACTAGTAGCCCTTATTTGATTTTTGGGTATTACTTTCCTAATGTTAGTTTATTTAGTACAATGAAAGAATGAACACTTTCAGAAAGTGAGCGATTTTATGAAACGTATTAAAATTTCAACAGAGTATATTACACTAGGACAATTTTTAAAGTTAGCCGATGTAATTGATACAGGTGGCGCTGTAAAATGGTTTTTACAAGAATATGAAGTGTACGTGAATCAAGAACTTGAAAATAGAAGAGGTCGCAAATTATATGCGAACGATATTATTGAAATTCCAGGAAGCGGAAGTTTCCAAGTTCAGGCATAAAGGGGGAGCCCTTTGTTTATTTCAGAAATACAGTTAAAAAACTATCGCAATTATGAAAAGTTAGAGCTTTCCTTTGAAGATAAAGTGAATGTGATTATCGGTGAAAACGCGCAAGGGAAAACGAATTTGATGGAAGCTATTTACGTTTTAGCGATGGCGAAATCTCATAGAACCTCTAATGATCGCGAGCTTATCCGTTGGGATGAAGATTTCGGTCAAATTAAAGGGAAATTACAAAAGAGAAATAGTTCTTTGTCTTTAGAATTAAATATTTCGAAAAAAGGTAAAAAGGCAAAATTAAATCAACTTGAACAACAAAAATTGAGTCAATATATTGGCATGATGAACGTTGTCATGTTTGCCCCAGAAGATTTAAATCTTGTAAAAGGAAGCCCTCAAGTAAGAAGACGCTTTTTAGATATGGAATTAGGTCAAATAGCTCCAGTCTATTTGTATGAGTTGAGTCAATATCAAAAGGTGCTCACGCAACGAAATCACTTGCTGAAAAAGATGCAAGGGAGTAGCAAGAATGAGGAAACGATGTTGGATGTATTTACACTTCAACTTATTGAGCATGGTGCAAAAATATTGCAAAAACGGTTTGAATTTTTGCATTTACTACAAGAATGGGCAGCTCCAATTCATCGCGGTATAAGCCGTGGATTAGAAGAATTAGAAATTGTCTATAAACCAAGTGTAGATGTATCAGAATCAATGGATTTGTCGAAAATAAAAGAAGTATACTATGAAAATTTTCAATCTGTGAAACAACGTGAGATTTTCCGTGGTACGACTTTAATTGGTCCTCATCGTGATGATTTACAATTCTTCGTTAATAGTAAAAATGTTCAGGTCTTTGGTTCGCAAGGACAACAACGAACGACCGCACTGTCCCTAAAATTAGCTGAAATTGAATTGATTTACTCAGAAGTTAAGGAATATCCAATTCTTTTATTGGATGATGTATTATCAGAATTAGATGATTATCGTCAATCGCATCTGTTAAATACAATTCAAGGAAAAGTGCAAACATTTGTGACAACGACGAGTGTCGACGGAATTGAACACGAAACATTAAAAGAAGCGAAAACAATTCATGTAACGAACGGCACGGTAGATTGTGAAATAGATAGGGCGTAATCCCTATTTAAATGGAAAAGTAGGTGATCTTTGTGTCAATGGAACAAAAGCAAATGGAAGAAAACTCATATGATGAAAGTCAGATACAGGTACTTGAAGGATTAGAAGCGGTTCGAAAGCGCCCTGGTATGTACATTGGATCTACAAGTGGAAAAGGACTTCACCATCTTGTGTGGGAAATCGTCGATAACAGTATTGATGAAGCACTTGCAGGATATTGTGATGAAATTAACGTTAGTATCGAAGAAGATAACAGTATTCGTGTAACGGATAATGGACGCGGTATTCCAGTTGGTATACAAGAAAAAATGGGACGTCCTGCTGTAGAAGTTATAATGACTGTTCTCCATGCTGGTGGTAAGTTTGGCGGTGGCGGTTATAAAGTTTCTGGTGGTTTGCATGGTGTTGGGGCATCTGTAGTAAATGCTCTATCAACAGAACTAGAGGTATTTGTACATCGTGAAGGGAAAATCCATTATCAAAAATACGAACGAGGTATTCCGGTTGCGGATTTAAAAGTCATTGGTGACACAGATCAAACAGGAACGATAACTCGATTTAAACCAGATCCAGAAATTTTTCAGGAAACAATAGTATACGAATTTGATACGCTAGCAACTCGTATGCGTGAATTAGCATTTTTAAATCGTAATATTAAATTAACAATTGAAGATAAACGTGAACAGAAACAGAAGAAAGAATTCCATTATGAAGGTGGAATTAAATCATATGTTGAACATTTAAATCGTTCGAAACAGCCAATTCATGAAGAGCCTGTATATGTAGAAGGGTCAAAAGATGGTATTCAGGTTGAAGTTGCGCTTCAATATAACGAAGGATATACAAATCACATTTACTCATTTACAAATAATATTCATACGTATGAAGGTGGTACACATGAGGTAGGATTTAAAACAGCCTTAACTCGTGTGATCAACGATTATGGTCGTAAAAATAATATTTTAAAAGATGCTGATAGTAATTTAACTGGTGAAGATGTTCGTGAAGGTTTAACAGCAATTGTGTCAATTAAACATCCAAATCCGCAATTCGAAGGACAAACAAAGACGAAGCTTGGAAATAGTGAAGCAAGAACAATTACAGAGTCAGTATTCTCAGAGGCATTTGAAAAGTTCTTACTGGAAAATCCCAATGTTGCACGTAAAATTATAGATAAAGGGACGATGGCAGCGCGTGCGCGTGTAGCAGCTAAAAAGGCTCGTGAGTTAACTCGCCGAAAGAGTGCTTTAGAAGTTTCAAGTTTACCAGGGAAATTGGCAGATTGTTCTTCTAAAGATCCAGCAATTAGTGAAATTTATATCGTAGAGGGTGACTCTGCGGGTGGGTCTGCGAAACAAGGGCGCGATCGTCATTTCCAAGCAATTTTACCGTTAAAGGGTAAAATTATTAACGTTGAAAAGGCACGCTTAGATAAGATTTTATCAAATGATGAAGTTCGTACAATTATTACAGCGATCGGTACAAATATCGGCGGAGACTTCGATATTGAAAAAGCACGCTATCATAAAGTTATTATTATGACCGATGCCGATGTTGATGGTGCGCATATTCGTACCCTATTATTAACGTTCTTCTATCGTTATATGCGTCAAATAATTGAGTGTGGTTATATCTATATTGCGCAGCCGCCGTTGTTTAAAGTACAACAAGGTAAAAAAATTCAATATGCTTACAACGATAAGGAACTTGAAAAAATATTAGCAGAATTACCAGCTCAACCTAAGCCAGGGATTCAGCGTTATAAAGGTCTGGGGGAAATGAATCCAACCCAGTTATGGGAGACGACAATGGACCCAGAAGTACGTTCATTACTTCAAGTTTCTCTTCAAGATGCAATTGAAGCGGATGAAACATTTGAAATTTTAATGGGAGATAAAGTAGAGCCGCGTCGTAACTTTATCCAAGAAAATGCAAAATACGTGAAAAACCTTGATATTTAAATGGATAATGACAGGAATCTAAGTATTCCTGTCTTCTACATATAAATCAATGTATGTGTAACGGAAATGTAAGAGGAGGTGCTCGTTGATGTCAGACAATCAACAACAAGCACGAATTCGAGAAATTAATATTAGTCATGAAATGCGTACCTCGTTTTTAGATTACGCAATGAGTGTTATCGTATCTCGTGCATTACCAGATGTTCGTGATGGATTAAAACCTGTGCATCGTAGGGTTTTATATGCGATGAATGATTTAGGAATTACAGCTGATAAAGCGTATAAGAAATCAGCGCGTATTGTCGGTGAAGTAATCGGTAAGTATCACCCTCACGGTGACTCAGCTGTTTACGAGACGATGGTACGTATGGCGCAAGATTTTAGTCAGCGTTATATGCTTGTTGATGGGCATGGTAACTTTGGTTCTGTTGATGGCGATTCAGCAGCAGCAATGCGTTATACAGAAGCAAGAATGTCTAAGATTTCTATGGAATTAATACGTGATATTTCAAAAAATACGATTGATTATCAAGATAACTATGATGGTTCTGAAAGAGAGCCAATTGTATTGCCAGCGCGTTTTCCTAATTTATTAGTGAATGGTACGACGGGAATTGCGGTTGGTATGGCAACAAATATTCCACCGCATCAACTTGGTGAAGTAATTGATGGTGTATTGGCACTAAGTCATAATCCTGACATTACGATTGCGGAATTAATGGAGTTTATTCCAGGACCTGATTTTCCAACAGCAGGTTTAATTCTGGGACGAAGTGGAATTCGAAGAGCGTATGAAACAGGTAGAGGCTCTATTATGCTTCGAGCTAAAGTTGAAATTGAAGAGAAGTCAAATGGTAAACAATCTATTCTTGTAACTGAACTACCTTATCAAGTTAATAAGGCACGATTAATTGAAAAAATCGCAGAATTAGTTCGTGATAAGAAAATTGAAGGTATTACAGATTTACGTGATGAGTCAGATCGAAACGGTATGCGTATTGTTATGGAAGTACGCCGTGATGCTAATGCCAATGTACTATTAAATAATCTATATAAACATACAGCACTTCAAACAAGTTTCGGTATTAATATGTTGTCTCTTGTAAATGGAGAGCCACAAGTATTGAATTTAAAACAAAATTTATATCATTACTTGGAGCATCAGAAGGTAGTAATTCGTCGACGTACTGCTTATGAATTAGAAAAAGCAGAGGCGCGTGCTCATATTTTAGAAGGATTACGAATCGCTCTAGATCATCTTGATGAAGTTATTACGTTAATTCGTAGTTCGAAAACAGCAGATATTGCAAAGCAAGGCTTAATGGAACGTTTCGGTTTAAGTGAGAAACAAGCGCAAGCAATTTTAGATATGCGTCTGCAACGTTTAACAGGATTAGAACGTGAAAAAATCGAGCAAGAATATCAAGACTTAATGAAGTTAATCGCTGAATTAAAAGCAATTTTAGCAGATGAAGAGAAAGTTCTTGAGATTATCCGTGAAGAATTAACAGAAGTAAAAGAGCGCTTCAATGATAAGAGACGAACAGAAATTACAATTGGCGGCATGGAATTTATTGAAGATGAAGATTTGATTCCAGAGCAAAACATCGCTATTACGTTAACTCATAATGGTTATATTAAGAGGTTGCCAGCTTCTACGTACAAAACACAGAACCGTGGTGGACGTGGTGTACAAGGAATGGGAACAAATGATGATGATTTCGTAGAACATCTATTAACTACTTCTACGCATGATCACATTTTATTCTTTACTAATAAAGGGAAAGTATACCGTACGAAAGGATATGAAATTCCAGAGTATAGTCGTACAGCAAAAGGTATACCGATTATTAACTTATTAGGTGTAGATAAGGGTGAATGGATTAACGCCATTATTCCAATTCGTGAATTTGGTGACGATGAATTCTTATTCTTCACAACAAAACAAGGTATTTCTAAGAGAACGCCACTTTCATCATTTGCTAATATACGTACGAATGGTTTAATTGCAATATCTCTTCGTGAAGAGGATGAAGTAATATCTGTACGTTTAACATCTGGTGATAAGGATATTATTGTAGGAACAAGCAACGGTATGCTAATTCGCTTTAACGAGCAAGATGTGCGTTCTATGGGACGTAATGCGGCTGGTGTAAAAGCAATTACATTAGGTGAAGAAGATCAAGTTGTAGGCATGGAAATCGTTGAAGAGGATGTAAATGTTCTAATTGTAACTAAAAATGGTTATGGAAAACGTACACCAATCGATGAATACCGTCTACAAAGCCGTGGTGGTAAAGGTCTGAAGACTTGTAATATTACAGATAAAAACGGTAAGTTAGTAGCTGTTAAATCTGTAACAGGTGAAGAAGACATCATGTTAATTACGGCAGCGGGTGTTATTATTCGTATGCCGGTTGATCAAATCTCTCAAATGGGACGTAATACACAAGGTGTTCGTCTAATTCGTTTAGAGGATGAGCAAGAGGTAGCGACGGTAGCAAAAGCGCAAAAAGATGAAGAAGAGGAATCGAATGAAGAGGTTTCTTCTGAAGAATAAGAGGTGGGATTTTCCCCCCTCTTATTTTTTTATAATAATACTTGCATAGCAATAGAAAACTCTATATAATAGGCAGAGTCAGCAAATGAGGGATACAAATTATCTTGAAAAACTTGTTGACGAAAATAATATACTATGATATATTATAAAAGTCGCTGAAACGCGATGTTGAACTTTGAAAACTAAACGAAACAAACAACGTGAAACGTCAATTTTTATTTTTAGATGCTAGACAAACTAACTTTATTGGAGA